>JAAYBS010000180.1 GCA_012718855.1 Syntrophomonadaceae bacterium | reverse complement strand
TTGATTATTTAGGTAATGCTATGATCGGTATTGATTCCAAAGGATATATTCGCTCGGTCAGTGAAACTGCCCGTAGTGTTTTTGGACCCAAAGCCTCATCAATTATAAATAAACATGTGTTTGAGACTCTCCCACTATTAGAGAATATAAGCACTGAAATATTATCAGATGCGCAAAAATCGCAGGAATTATATAGCCAACTCAGTATCGCTCAAAAAAGAGTTGAATATTATAGAAACGAATTACAAACTGCCCGCGGAGGCAAATACACTTTTTCAGAAGTTATTGGCATGTCGCCACAAATGAAAAAAATGAGGGTTCTGGCTGCACAGGCAGCCAAAACTACTTCAACAGTTTTAATTCGTGGGGAAAGCGGTACGGGCAAGGAATTGCTGGCTCAGGCTATTCATAATGCCAGTCCCCGTTGCAATGAACCACTTATAAAAGTAAACTGTGCGGCCATTCCGGAGAGTTTAATGGAGTCGGAACTATTTGGTTATTGTGATGGTGCTTTTACTGGAGCAGTTAAAGGAGGAAAACCTGGTAAATTCGAATTGGCTCATGGCGGGTCCATATTTCTTGATGAGATAGGGGACATGCATCCCTCTTTACAGGCTAAACTCTTGAGGGTATTACAGGAGTTTGAATTTGAACGCCTGGGAGGAACTAAAACTATAAATGTTGATGTTCGGGTTATTGCAGCAACTAATCGTAATTTAAAAGACTTGATTGCTCGCGGAAATTTCCGGAAAGATCTTTTTTATCGTCTTAATGTAATTGATATTGAAACTGTCCCGCTTAGGGAACGTCGTGAAGATATTGATTATTTAACTGATTATCTGGTTGAAAAAATAGCTGATCGCCTTAATGTTACAGTCACCGGTATTGATGATTCAGCCAGGCGTGTTTTAAAGGAATATGATTATCCGGGTAATGTCCGGGAGCTTGAAAATATCTTGGAACGGGCAGTAAATATAATTAATGGAGAAACTGATGTAATAAAGGCAGAGCATCTGGCCTACCTGGCAAAAGATTTTAATATATCATCAGCTGAACCTTATTCATCTGCTTTTGACCAAACTCTGGAGGAAGTTATGCACAAAGCTGAAAAAGAAGCGATATTACAGGCATTAACGCAAACCAGTGGTAATCGTAATGAAGCAGCTAAACTACTAAATATACACCGTTCGTTATTATATAAGAAACTTAAAAAACATGAGATATCATAGCCGGGTGAGGGGGAGATAGTTAATGAAAACAGTTGCGATCCTGGGCTCAGGAATTATGGGCGCAGGAATTGCGCAGGTTGCTGCGCAGGCTGGTCTTTCAGTTATTTTGCGGGATCTGCAAATGGGTATAGTCAAAGATGGTTTGGTAACAATTGAGCAAAACCTTGATAAAATGATAAAACGAGGCTCTCTTTTAGCAGATGAAAAGCCAAAAATTTTAGATAGGATCAATGTAACTACAGATTTAACCGATGTTCAGAATTCTGATTTGGTGATAGAAGCTGTGGTTGAGAATATGGCAGTTAAAAAACAGATTTTTGCTGAGCTGGACCATATTTGTTCAGATCATACGATTTTGGCTACTAATACCTCATCACTGTCTATTACAGAAATTGCTGCATCTACTAAACGACCTGACCGGGTTTTGGGTATGCATTTTTTTAACCCGGTACCTCAAATGCGCCTGGTTGAGTTAGTTAAAGGAATAGAGACTTCAGACCAGACCATAGATATTGCCCGAAATTTTACTAATTTGATTGGTAAGGATGAAGTAGTTGTAAACCGTGAAAGTCCGGGGTTTATTGTTAATCGCATCTTAATGCCATTTATGAATGAGGCCATTTTTATTTTTGGTGATGGATTGGCTACTCCTGAAGAGATCGACACTGCTATGAAACTGGGTGCCGGGATGCCAATGGGACCTTTGGAATTAGCTGATATGATTGGTCTGGATATTGTTCATGCTGCGATTCTGGTGTTTTATAATGAGTTTCGGGATCCCAAATATCGGCCTCATACAATTTTATCAACCTATATTCGTGCCGGTTATTACGGTAGAAAAAGCGGAAAGGGGTTTTATAATTATAATATAAATAATACAGATATAATTATGGGGGGGAGTAATTATGATAGTTAGACCAGTTCGTACAATCGGAGCATGGTTTGGCCTGATTATGGGGACAATTGTATTTACTTTTACATTGTGGGGTATCGGGTTTTCGTTGGGACCCGGGGATGAAAGTTTAAAGATACTGCTATATATACCTGCCTTTTTATTTATTGGTATATTTTCTGTTCTGGTATTAGGTGCCTTTACGATGACTTATCGTATTAAAGATGATACGCTAATCATTTATTGGGGCTTTCGCAGTCATAAGATACCTTTCAGTGAAATCAATGAAATCAATCAAATAACCGGCAGGAGTAATCTATACTCAATATTAGGTTTCAGTTGGCCGGGTTATATGATTGGTTTATACAACTCCAAAGGGCTGGGTCCGGTTAGAATGTACGCTACCAACACCCAAAATGGCTATTATTATATAAAAACTAATTTAGGGTTATATGGCATCACCCCACGCAAGCCGGAATTCATCGAGGAACTTGCCGCGCAAACCGGGAAAGATATTGAAATAATCGATATGGAAGCAATGCCCAAATCCCAGAGAGGTCAACTAATGTGTGAAGATGGATATTATAACTTGCTGTACAAGATTAATATTATATTATTGGTAGTTTTTGCTCTTTATTTAGCTATATTTTTCCCGGGGTCAGGGGCATCCAGTTTTGTGGTTTTACTATTAGTATTAGCATTGGCTTTGTTCTTCTTTAATATAGGTAATGCAGCCCGATTATATCATTTTAGTGATCAGGGAGGATACTTTTTATTATTACTGGGTATAGCTGTAACCGGTACTTTTATTATATTATCATTATCGGAAATATCATTATGATGACAACATTCAAAATAAGTTTAATTTGAGCCCATAAGGGCTCTTTTTATTTAAAGTATCACTGGCAATTAATATTATGGAAGACTATAATATGTTTTGAACTCAAGGAAAGGAAATAATACTATGCAATTAGGTATAATTGGTTTGCCTATGGTTGGCAAATCTACCCTATTTCAATTATTGAGTGAAAACCAGGGTAAACAGATTACAGCAGGAAAAACTAATACTGCTATGGCCAGAATACCGGATGAAAGAATAGACTTTTTGTCTGAACATTATCAACCACGCAAGACGACCTATGCCCAGTTGGAGATAATTGATATTCCAGGTTTATCTCCTACCGGGGAAAAAAGCAGTAATATATTTTTAGATACGGTAAGAAAAGCCGATGCCCTTTTACATGTGGTTCGAGTTTTTGATGATCCTTCAGTACCGTTAACCACCGATGGTATAAATCCCTGGCATGATATTGAATTGGTCAATTATGAACTACTACTGGCAGATTTGGATTTAATTGAAAAAAGAATTGATCGAATTAATGCCAGTAAAAAGAAACCTGATTCCGAAAAGGAATTGGAATTTCTTAATAAACTTAAAAATACAGTAGAAGATGGTCAACCTATTTCGTCAATTGAGTTTAATACTGAAGAAAAAGAATTTCTAAACACCTATCAATTTTTAACTATCAAACCCATGTTAATCTGCCTGAATTTATCAGAAGATGATATGTTGACCGGCAATTATGCTGGTAAGGATCAAGTATTAAGATATGGGCAGGATTTTAATATTCCGATTGTAGAAATTTCCGCCTCTATTGAAAGTGAAATCGCCCAACTGGATGCGGAAGAACAGGAATTGTTTATGCAGGATTTAGGTATAACCGAGTCAGGTTTGATAAAAATATCACGCAGTATGTATGAAAAGTTGGGTTTGATTTCATTTTTTACAGTGGGAGAAGATGAAGTGAAAGCCTGGACTATAAACAAAGGTTTAAATGCACGCAAGGCAGCCGGCAAAATTCATTCTGATATTGAAAGAGGGTTTATCCGTGCTGAGGTTGTCGAGTACGATGCTTTTAAAGAATGTGGCAATATGAACGCAGTAAAAGAAAAGGGGTTATTTCGTTTAGAGGGTAAGGATTACATTATTCAAGATGGCGATATTGTCCACTTCCGTTTTAATGTATAAGGTGGGTAAATAGATGAAATGCATAATTATTGGGGCTGGCAAGGTAGGCTTTAGCATTGCTCAATTACTATCGACCGAAGAGCATGATGTAACTGTAATTGAGTTTGATACGGAGCGCGCATCTTTAATCGATGATGCATTGGATGTTCAGGTTATTAACGGCAGCGGTTCATCATGGAGAACCCTGGAAAAAGGCGGCGTAAAATATGCTGACATGGTAGTGGCAGTTACTGAATTTGACGAACTGAACATGATAGCATGTCTGCTGGCTAAACAATATGGTGTAAAAACGACCGTTGCACGGGTGCGCAATCCGGAATATCTCGAAACTCCGCACTTCTCTCCTGAATCATTGTTGGGTATTGACCTTATTATTAATCCGGAGAGAGTAACTGCACTGGAAATCTCCAAATTAGTTAAAAATCCGTCAGCTTTAAATGTTGAATACTATGCCCAGGGAAGAGTTCAATTAATGGAACTGGCAGTTGAGGAAAACTCTTTTATGGCTGGAAAGCAAATTAAGAGCTTGAACACCACTCATTTTGTCATCGTAGCCATAACCCGTAAACATAAAATGATCGTACCCGGAGGAGATGAAGTTATTACTGCCGGGGACCATATTTATATTATGGCTAATACTGCTGAAATGCCGCATGTTTTACAATCATTAGGCATTATTCACAAAAAGATTGAGCACATTACCATACTTGGTGCAGGCCGTACCGGCACCTATTTAGCTCATATTTTGGAAGAAAAACGACTTCCTGTAAGTATAAAAATTATTGAGCGGGACCCTAAAAGAGCACGGGATGCTTCTATAAAGCTGAAGCGTACTTTAGTTATAAATGGAGATGGCAGTGATCTGGATTTACTGGAAAATGAAAATGTTGGGCAGAGTGATTTATTTGTGGCTCTGACTAACGATGACAAACTTAATCTGTTATCTTCCCTCATTGCTCAAAACTTGGGAGTTAACAAAACTATAGCTAAAATTAACCGTTCGGATATCATGCCACTCATGCAGCAAATTGGTATTAATGTGGTGCTTAGTCCCAGAATACTGACGGCAGGTGCCATTTTGAAATATATACGCCGGGGTGATATTATTTCCGTTACGGTATTAGGAGAAGACCGGGCAGAAATGATAGAGCTGGTTGCTCAGCCGGGTTCTATCGCCATCGGAAAGGAATTAAGAAGAATTCATTTTCCCAGGGGATCTGTAGTAGGTGCAATTGTAAGGAATGAGAAGGTAATCATACCCAGCGGTGATGATGTTATACAATCCTGTGACCATTTAATTATGTTCAGTCTGGCCAAGAGTATTCATAAAATGGAAAAGCTTTTTATAAATGGAGGCAACAATTAATGGTCAGGTCAGCTGTTATACTGAATTATATGGGCAAGATACTGGTAATTATAGGCATTGCGCAAATTTCGGTTGTCCTTTGTGCCATTATTTATTCTGAAAATGAAGTAATAAAACTTTTAATATCAGCTTTAATTACTATAATGACAGGTTTTATGCTTAGCAAAACCTTTGCCCATAATCATAGTATAAATTATAGGGAAGGTTTTGCTATTGTAACTCTGGGATGGATAGCAGCCTCACTGTTTGGTACTTTACCATTTATAGTCAGTGGGCATATTCCTTCCTTTGCAGATGCCTTTTTTGAAACTGTGTCCGGTTTTACGACTACTGGTGCAAGTATTCTAACTGATGTTGAAGCCCTGCCTAAAAGTTTACTGTTCTGGCGTAGTCTTACGCAGTGGCTGGGCGGGATGGGAATAATGGCATTATTTATTGCCATTATTGTCGGTTTAGGGGCCAGAGCAAATCAAATCTTTCGAGCTGAAGTACCCGGTCCGATATCTAATAAAATCAGTCCCCGAGTACGGGATACTGCCCGTGCTTTATGGCTTACTTATGTTGTAATGAGTGCAGTACTATTCCTCTTGTTATGGGCTTTCGGCATGAATATCTTTGATTCCCTGTGCCATACCTTTAGCACCATGGCTACGGGGGGATTTTCCACTAAAAATCAGAGCATCGGTTATTACAGCAGTCCATATATTCAATGGACGATTACGCTCTTTATGTTTCTGGCCGGAGTAAATTTTGCCTTACATTATCTAATCTATAAGAAAAAGACTCTATCCCAATATTGGCAGGATAAAGAATTCAAACTGTATTCCCTTATTATAATTGTTGCTTCTATAATTGCCTTTTTTGGAGTTTTACATATTTCCGGTGGGGAAGAAAAAGCCCGTGCTGCAGTTTTTCAGGTAATATCTATAATGACTACTACCGGTTATGCAACTGCCGACTTCGACATTTGGGCACCCATGGGTAAAGGGATATTGCTGGTTTTAATGTTTGCAGGGGCCTGTGCCGGTTCCACCTCCGGTGGTATAAAGGTAGGGAGATATTTAATTATGCTGCAACGAGCCAAAATTGAGCTGCAGCAAATGGTGCACCCCAGGGCTATAATGCCGTTAAGAGTGGGCGACCGGGTAATAAATGATGCATTGGTAATTAATGTTCTGCAATTCTTCTTTATATACATATTTATCGTCCTGGTCTCTACATTAATTATGAGTATTATGGGACTTGATTATGTTAGTGGCTTAACTGCAGTATTATCTTGTATAGGTAATATTGGTCCAGGCTTTGGCCTGGTCGGTCCAACCAATAACTATGGCTTTTTATCTGATACTGCCAAATATCTGCTTTCCTTATTAATGCTTCTCGGCCGTTTGGAAATATACCCATTCCTCATCTTATTTATTCCCCAATACTGGAAAGAATAACTATTACCTTTCATACTACTTTGTTATCTATTTGCACTTACTTTATAGCTGCGACATATTATGCATTATAGATTTTACAAGGGAGTTTATTATGCGTAATATGCCGGAAATAGTTTTGCATCACCAATTTGATATGAGTATTCCTGAACATATTAATATTCATATTGGAAAACAAACAATTAAGGTCAAAGTAATAATAAGCAGCAAACTTAATACCGGGGCAAATTATTGCTTTATTCCACCATCAACAGCACACAAGTTATCAATCCCTTCAGG
>JAAYBS010000179.1 GCA_012718855.1 Syntrophomonadaceae bacterium | reverse complement strand
ATTAGCCTTAATCGCATTATAAATATCCAGGTCGTCCAGATCACAACCTAACTCGGACTCGGACTCTGACTTTTCACTGGGTTCCGGTGCCGGTCCCAGGTCAAACTCGGTTATGGTCAAGGAAGCGGATGACCACTGTCCATTTAATAATTCGGCTTTGGGACTAAGTACGATTCCAAATTCCTTTTTCAGATACTCAACATACTTCTTCTGTCTTTCCGCCGGATCATCAGTACCAAACCAATTCATGGCGATTAATTTCAGTTCATTAACGGAAATGGCCTCTTTGGTATGTCCATTGCCATCTTTAATAAAACTGCGTCCGGTATCCCGTAATAATTTATCTTTAAAATGCGTTAATATGTCCAGTCGTTGTTCCAGTTCATAACCTTTTTCCCATCCCCAGCGGCCTTTCTCTATAAATCCCGATTCTTTGTACATACCCATAATCAAATCATATTCAGCTTTTTTCTTTTCGATTTCAGCATCGGTCTTAACCCGCTGTTCAAATTGTTTTTTCAGGTCTTTGTATACCATAGTGCGGATTTTTTCCTTTTCGCGTTCATCCAATGGCGGCATACCTGCATCTTCCCGAACCTGTTCCTGGGCGCCAATCGCTTCTATTTCCAACTGCCGGGCAGCACCCCCCATTTGGCTCCACACATCATCAAAATTACCCTTTTCCACCTGGTAACCCCACCAGGGAACTTTACTACCGGCTCCATCTTTATATGCCTTATAAGCAGCTTCAACTTCTTCGTTCTTCCAGGAAGCTATCTTATTTTCGATAGCTGCAACAGCAATTTTTCCTGCCGTGGTTATCATAAACTGGTCAGCAATATGTTCACCCAGTATTCTGGCAGCATCTTTAGCCCGTCCTTCCGCCAGATAACCGGCTGCTTCACTGGCCTTGGCTACCGTTTCAGTACCAAAATCTGAAGTTAAGCCACCCAAGGCTTTGGATAAGGTTGATTTGGGCACATTTTCCACAATCTTCTTACCGGCCAGAACCTGCAAATCCTGATTAAATCCTTCAACATCACCATTAGCCAAATTTTTTAGCATCCCGCCCCATTCATCGTCCTTCAAAAGGCTGCCTAATACTTTGCCTTTCGTGGTTTCATCAGAAATACCCAGTTTATCCTGTAATATATGGTCAATGACTTTTTCAGCTGCTGCATTGGTCATCTCATCACTCTGGTCCTGTGCCCAGTCGGCCAGAGCTTTATTTTTTGTATACTGCTCAATCCTCTGGTCAACGGTGAGCTTGGACTGACCAAATAGCGAAAAGTGGCTGGTAGTGAAAGTCATGATATTGTTTTCCCGGTCTACTACCGGTTTTATGTACTGCCATTGCTTGCCGTTGAAATAACTCAGGTACAGAGAACCCGATTCCAGGTCGCCACCTCCCAGAGCGGCAGGATTGAATTTCATCTTAATTGTAACCGGCTGTTGCAAACGAACCGGTTTTTCTCCGGCTGAAATCTCAATCGGTGCACCAAAGCCGGTCATCTCTTTACTCTCATATTTGGGGGCTTTATCCGGATTAATAAGGCTAACCTCAGTTGGCTGGTTAAAAGTACCTGCCGGAATGGTCACTTCCACCCCTTCCTTATCCAGGTTACCGAGTTTCACTTCACTATTTGAGCAGGTTGCTTTCAGAGGGTTTGAGATAGTTTTTTCATACTCCCAATTGGTGTCACCACTGCTGCCTCCACAGCCGCTCAGCAAAAACACTGCTATTATCAGACACGACAGAAGTCTAAACCCTTTGCCTCTCCTCAAATTGACTCCACCTTTCCAGTGCTAATTTTAATTAAATCATAACTTTAATCGTGCATAAATCACATCACCCAAACGGGTGAATAAATAAATTTAATATAAGAAGTGTTAACGGGTGAGACTGGCTACCCTACTCCAGTTCGGAATATTCCTGGGAAGGGGTCATGAAGATAAATACCAGCAGCATACCGGCGGCGAAGCCGCCTACATGTGCCCAGAAGGCTATTTGTTCTCCTGAATTGCCCGCAAATGTATCTACTGCACCGGACCACAACTGGGAACCGGCCCAAAAGCCCAGATAGATCCAGGCCGGCAAGTTAAGCAGGAAAAATGGTGGTATAAAGGTCAGCACCTTAGCATGGCGAAATACCAGGAAGTAGGCTCCCATTACACCTGCAACTGCACCGGAAGCACCTACAACCGGAATGTCAGAATAGGCATTGATATAAAAATGGCTCAAGCCTGCCAGGATACCACATATCAGATAGAATATCAGGAATTTTACATGTCCCATACGGTCCTCAACATTATCGCCAAACAGCCATAATATCCACATATTGCCTATCAGGTGCATCCATCCGCCATGTAAAAACATGGAAGTGACAAAGGGTATATAACCGATTGGAGCCAGTGCCGCACCACTATAATTAGCCGGAACGATACCAAACATATAGAATAAATATTCCATTCCGTCCGGACCTAAAGACACTTCATATATGAAAATAAATACATTTACCACTATTAGCATTACGGTCATTATTGGAAAACTGTTGCTGGGCGTGCTATCTCTGAGTGGAAACAATAGCTATTCTCCTTTACTTTTTTAGACCAGGAGAACCGTCCCCCTGGTTACTAACTTTTCAGTCCAATTTTGGTTATACCATCAACATTGGTCTTTATAAGAATCGAAATAGCCTGGTAACAAATATAACGCATATCGGTTAATTTATCCGGGTTATCCAATTCAATCGGTATATTTTTTAGAGGATTTATATGCCGATTACGTAATTGATGAGCCATCAGTAATAAGGCTATCAGAAACGGTAAATCTTTATTTTGTTCATCAGGATTATCAATTAGCAACAAAAATACTGCCCAGGCTGCTTGTTCAAGACTTTCCGGTTTAAGCCTCAAATAAGGATTACTGCAATAAGATAGAAAATAGCGTGGGAATAATCCCTTTAAATATTGGCTTAATCGTTGATCCGGTACGCTTTCCTGTACCTGGGTAAAGTATATTTGCAGATTACCTGACTTAAGTTCAGATTTGAGATTTTTACGACGATTATTACCCTGCTCAGTTAAACGTACAGTTTTACTTACCAGTATTTCCAACGGTCTTATAAATTGCAGTAAACTATATACTCCGTCAGTTAGTGTTTCCGGTAGTTTGTTACCCATAAATACCTGATAAATCACTTCAGCATCAATAACTGCTTTATAAAACAGGGCATTTTCCGGAGTCCGCTCCAGCGAAATAAAGCCTGGTATTTCATCTTTTAATATCTCTTCGATATAAGTTGGTATTTTTTCGTCTATGCTATCCATTACCTGGTCCTTGACCACCAGCAATTTTTGCTGTACTTCATGCCATTGACGCTCTATCATTATATCCTGCCAGGCTAAAGTAATCAGAATTTCTCCGGTTTTTTCATGTAATTGGGATACTATATCCCGATATTCACTAATGCGCAATAAAGGAAGGGTCTCATCTATTTTATACCTATCCATCAATTGTTCCAGTCCGTCTTGCATCTCATGAAAATGATTCATTAGCTGCATAGTATATTTCTGCATACTACCCACAACCTCAGCGGAAAGGTTTTCCATGTCCAGGACCAGCAACTCCTGAAAAGCGGTTAGCCGATTATCAATTGATTTTGTTATAGTTACTGCAAATTGTTCACCTAATTTATTAATATTAAAATATTCCAATATATCAGTATCTTCATTATTAAAGTTAATTTGTTCACTTAATAATTTATAAACGTATTCGTAAAAGTATTCTTTTTCATTTTCAATACTATATTTAAAACTATCAATTCGTTTTTCAATACTATTATTAAGGTAATGTTCATATTTTTCCCGGCTATTATTAATTTTAATTAAAATAATATCTATTTCATCCTGATGACGCTGTACTTTTTGCACCAAACGAATTCTGCTATTATTTATCGAGTTAAGGAATTGATATATGGTACGCCCTTTGGTCATTTCTGTTTCAACCTGAAGGTAAAAATCGTCCACTTGCTCCCATAGCCAGGACAATCCCCGGGCAAATTCATCATAACTATTTGTTTGCAAAGTATGTATCGTATTGTTCAATTGGCGCTCATAAATATCATCACATAATGGCCGAATTTCCTGCATTAAATTGTTCAGCCTGGCCTGATATTGTTTATGTTTCTGTTCGTTTTCCGGGTTTATTTTACCCAGGAAACTGATTAACAATATTCCCATAGCACATATAATTGCAAAAACAATTACTGCCGTAACAGTAAAGCCTTTTATAAGCCCGTAAATAACCATTATATTAAGCAGCAGTAAAGCCCACATTAACATAATGGTCCCCGGATTTTGTTTTAAACTGGTTATAAACTCTGTAGATTGGTTCAAAGTATACACCTCTCAGGCTATCTATTATTAAACTATCGTTAAAAAGATAACTGGACTTTACATGACTATAACCCTGAAACGCCGGTATATAAATAATTTATTGCCAGATAGCATAATAAAATAGTAAATATTATTCGAAATAAACGCTGGTTTATTAAATGCAGAGTTCGAGCTCCTATTTGGGTTCCGATAATTGTTCCTACTCCCATTAATAAAGCAACCGGTAAATCAACATAGCCTTGAGATAATTTAGTAAATGCCCCAACGGCAGCAGTCGGGAACATAGCCAGCAAAGTAGTTCCAACTGCCTGAAAGGGAGTCGCACCGGTTAACCAAATCATCGCCGGAACCATCAGAAATCCACCCCCCAGGCCTGCTACCCCGGTTAAAATGCCTATTATTACTCCTAACAGCATTAATACCAGGGCAGAATACTTGCTCTGCTGCCCGGTAATTTCAGGCTGTTCATTGTTAAAAGCTTCTTTACCCATCCGATAAGCCATGGTTAGAAAAAGAAAGCCCAGCAACAAACTTAACCATACTGTATTTTTGCTCAGATAGAGATTAAAAATATGAGAACCGAAAAATACACCCAGTAACCCGCCGGCAGCCAGTAGCAGTGCATTGTTTATCTGAACATTTCCCTGGCGATAATGGGCTAATGCTCCGGTCATAGCCGTAAACATTACGGCAAACAGGGTTGTGCCAACTGCCATGGGAGTATTTAATCCCAGCAAATGTTCGGAAACCGGCAGCATGACTACTCCCCCGCCAACCCCCAGGATTGACCCCAAACCACCAGCCACTATCCCTACCAGAAGGGTAATAATGTAGTCCAGCATTATTTTCTCCTTTTAGCATTTAAAAATTAAACCCCGGTAAGCACTTGACTACCGGGGTCAGTAAACTCTTTAACTTAATCAGCCGGGTCAAACATGTCCTTTGATGCTCCGCAAACCGGACATTCATCTGGTGGCTCCGGTCCTTCATGGATATATCCACATAGCCGGCATTTCCATTTATTGTATACTTTATTACCACTATCATCAGTACCCAGTTTATTCATGGATTCAGTAGTGTCAACCTGACGGGCAATAATTTGTTCGCCTACCTGAACTCCATTGCGTAAAAAGGTCTTCTTAAAATAGAAGGCGACCGGGTCATTTATCTCAATTATCCTTAGTTCCTCCGGAGGAAGATTTACATCCCCTATGGAGAAGAACTCTATATCAAAGATGGACAGCAAAGTGGAAAGGGTGGGCGGCTTATACTCTACCCAATCTCCGGTTGCACAGGCACCGGCAATTCTCCCCATCTCCATGGAAACCGGCCACAGACCAATTACCCGTTCACCAAACTGGGCCACATCACCGGCTGCATAGATATCTGATACCGTAGTACGCATACCGGCATCAACTATAATCCCCTGAGCAATTTCCACCCCGGCTTCAGCACCCAATTCAATATTAGGTTTAACCCCGGTAGATAGAAGAACAAAATCGGCCTCCAGTACTTCACCCGTACTTATCTTTACTCCGGTAGCTTTGCCATCACCGGTTATTTCTTCAGTAGATGCTCCTAAATACAGCTTTACTCCTTTTGACTTTAACAACTCTTCCAAGCGAGCTGATCCGTCCGGGTCAAGCTGACGGGACATGAGCCGGGAACCATGCTCTAATACTGATACTGTAAGGCCGGCATCAACCATTTCCGCAACCGCTTCCAGACCCAGCACTCCCCCACCGATAACTACAGCCCGGGCAGCACCTTTCATAGCCTGTTTCAACTGCAGAGCATCTTCCAGACTGCGCATCGTATAGACATTTTCCTGTTCTGCCCCTTTAATGGGTGGCACATTGCTGCGGGCACCGGTAGCAATGATTAACTTATTATAAGTGTAAGACTCGCTATCAGCTAAAACCTTATGACCGGCAGCATCAATGCCGGTTACCCGTGTATTGGTCTTAACTGTTATCTGCTGTTCTTCATACCATTGTTGGTTATATAAATACAGCCTTTCATCACTTAATTCTTCACCCAACAAATCAGACAGCATGGGGCGGTAATATGGAAGTGCTTTTTCTTCCGTCAGCATAGTAATCGCAGCAGTTTTGTTTCTTTCCCGTATAGCTTTGGCAGTCGATACCGCCGCAATTCCGCCACCGATAATAAGGAACTTTTCGTCGCTGTCACGATTAAATTCATCTTCCAGCGGCATCAATTCAAAATTCTCTTTGCCAACTCCACAGGCTGGACATACCTCGGGGGGCTCAGCACCTTCCGCAATATGCCCGCATACCATGCAGCGCCATTTCATTTTGGATTTATCCTGGTTTTTTTGTATAACCTCTTTGGCAAAATCTACTCCTTTTTGGAAAGCGTCCTCCAGATCACGCGGTGAAGGTTTGAATTTTACCCGCATTCCCGCCAGAACTTTCATACGCAAAGCATGCAGGCGCGCCTCAATACTGGGAACGGCTTCCCCGCTCCAGCCATAGGCTCCAAAGGCCATGGCTATTTTATCACCATGTACAATCGGAGAAAGGTTAATTAATAATTGCCAGATAGGAGGCAATGCATCTCCATTTATCGTAGGAGAACCAATTAAAATTCCGCTGGCCTGTTCAATGGAAGCTAACACTTCCTGTAAATCGCTGTAGACCAGATCATATTTTAAAAACTCAAATTCCCCCTGCGCAGTAATACCCTCAGCAATGGCTTCGGCCAGCATTTCAGTATATCCATAAGCACTGACATAGGCCATCACTATGGTGGGGCGGTTTACATCGGGAAGTTTTTCAGGAGTGGACCATTCCCGGTAAAGTTCCATATATTTGGGTATATCCTGCCTTAGAACCGGTCCGTGTCCGGTACAGACAAAATCAATTTTCAGGTCTTTAATTTTATCCAAACCTTCCAGTACATAAGGTTTAAATGGACTTAGTATCATATCATAATAGTATTTATAAGCATTCATTAAATCCTTGCTGACCAGGTCATTAAAAATCTCATTGCCGGCATAGTGGCTGCCTAAAAAGTCACAGCTAAACAGTATGGATTCTTCCGGCAAATAAGTAAACATTGAATCCGGCCAATGTAAGAATGGGGCATTGATAAACTCCAGGGTCTTACCGCCTAAATCCAACTTGTCACCATGCTTTAGTTCCTCATATTTAAAATTTTGATTGGTAATATCCTTTAAAAACGTTATCGCGGTGGGGCTGGCTAAAATAGTAATATCAGGGTTTTTTTCCAGAAGTAATTCGATAGAACCGGCATGATCAGGTTCAGTATGATTCATAATCAAATAATCGATATCTTTTAGATTTACAACTTCCTGCAGTCTTTGCAGATACTCATCAAAAAACTTAACTTTAACCGTTTCAATTATGGCGGTTTTATCTTTGCCCTTGACTACATATGCGTTATAGCTGGTACCGTATTCGGTAACCATTACAATATCAAATATGCGTAGATCAAAATCCTGCACCCCAACCCAGAACACATCATCAACTATTTTTACTGCCGACATTAAAAAACCCCCTTCTTTTTTATAATTCTAATCCTAATATTATGGCAATAACCGGGGAAGAGCAAGCCATTATTATGTGGTCGTCAAACTGCCAGTTGGTAATTTATTAATAATTATCCTGTCCCTGCATAAAGATTTTATTTGCAATTGTAAACTCTTCGGAAAATATAACTTTAAATTATTAATCAAGTAATATTTGGAAGCAAAATACTATAATATCGCTTTTATGAGCCTGCAAAACCATACCCTATAATTATATTTTATGTTTTTTATAACTATTCGTATAATTGTGTCGATATTATATATTACCATTTATAATATGTTATTTTTGGTATTTTTAAAAGTTACTTCTTCCAGTACAGCATATTCTACATTTTTGTATATTTTATTCGCTTGTATATTTATGCATTGTTTGTATGTATTTTACCTGTTGGCGTGTTTTTATATGCGTATTAGGATATTATTAATCACTATTTCCGGTTAATTCCTAAACAATTTTTAATGGTAATTTTTCTTCGGTTAGTTAAACAATAAATTTGATCTTGTTAATAGTCTATAAATTTAAGTTATGTATTTCTAACCAATTTTGAAATATATACAGCATATGTCCGAAATTTTTGAATAAGGCGATTGTTCCGTTTAATCTGCAGCTTTATTAATGGGAAAGACATGTATTATCTTTAGCATAGCCAAGAGTGTTCATGTCATATATATAGCATGGACAATCAGGATTAAAGAACGGAGGGAGGAGAAATAGAATGGATTACAAAGAGATTATTGCCAGTTATGCTGATAAACCCGGAGGTATTATCGAAGCATTTCATGCAGTACAATCTCAACTCAGTTACCTGCCGCGGGAGGTAATTGCCGAAGCAGCCCAGGTATTTAATATCCCGGTATCAGAAGCTTATGGGGTGGCAAGTTTTTATTCAATGTTTTCTACTGAACCACGGGGTAAAAACATCATCCGGATTTGTGAAAGTGCTCCTTGTCATGTTGCGGGTGCCGCTGAAGTTGTCCAGGCTCTGGAACGGGAATTAGGCATTTTTATGGGTGAGAGTACTGCTGATGGTCTTTTTGCACTTGAATTTACTGAATGTGTCGGTCAATGTCAGGCGACACCGGTTATCACTATAAATGGCGAGCCCTATTTGGATGTAAATGCAGCCACGATCCCTGGAATATTGGCAAAATATCGCTAAGTTTTTTTGTCCTGACAAATGTGAAAGTTATTGCTTTTACAATTGATTACGAAAGGAGGGCATTTATAAATGGCTGAGGAAATGCGCATCGTCCTGCGCAATTACGGTAAGATTGATCCTTTAAAAATTGAGGATTATATAGCCCAGGGCGGTTATAAGGCTCTGGAAAAAGCCCGCAGTATGAGTCAATCGGATTTGATTGCTGAAGTAAAAAAATCCAATCTTCGCGGTCGCGGAGGTGCCGGTTTTAACTGTGGTCAGAAATGGTCTTTTGCTTACGGAGCGGAGTCAGATATCAAGTATGTAGTCTGTAATGCTGATGAAGGGGAACCGGGGACCTACAAGGACCGGCTTATAATGGAGAATGACCCCCAGGCTCTGCTGGAAGGAATGGCTATCTGCGCTTATGCCATTGGGGCTAAACAGGGCTATATTTACTGCCGGGGTGAATATCCCCAGGTAATAAAAATATTAAATCAGGCTATAGAACAAGCTGTAACCAAAGGCGTATTAGCTGATTTTGCCATCGAAGTACGCAGCGGTGCCGGAGCTTATGTATGTGGTGAAGAAACTGCTTTAATTGAGTCCATCGAGGGCAGCCGGGGTGAACCCCGCTTCAAACCACCTTATCCACCTTCCCAGGGTCTTTGGGGAAAACCAACCATTGTAAATAATGTAGAAACATTTGCCAACCTTCCTGCTATTGTTGAGAATGGAGCTGATTGGTACGCTTCCATAGGCGTTCCTTCTTATCCAGGCACAAAAATATTTACGCTAACTGGTGATGTAAATAACTGCACCTTTTTTGAAGTACCCACCAACACCACTATCAGAGAACTTATTTACAAATTCGGTGGTGGAATTCCGGCCGGTAAAAAATTTAAGGCGGTTCAGATTGGCGGAACCTCAGGAGCCTTTATACCTGAATCACAACTTGATACTCCGGTAGCCTTTGATAATATGAGTACCATTGGTGCCACACTGGGTTCAGGCGCAGTGTTTGTTGTGGATGAAACCCGGGATATAGTAGATGTGGCCGCCAGAATAGCAGGCTTTTTTGAACATGAATCCTGTGGCAAATGTGCTCCCTGCCGTGAAGGCACGGCGCGTATTGCCGAAATTATGGAGAATATAAATGATGGTTTCGGAGAAATGTCTGACCTGGCTTTATTAAAGAAACTGGGACGGGTTATGTCCGTTTCCTGCCTATGTGGTCTGGGACAGGCAGCACCCGCGCCGGTAATAACCACGATTGAACATTTTATGGCCGACTATCAGGCTAAAATATTGTAGGAAAGAGCAGAGGAGGGAAATAAATGATTAACCTGACTATAGACGGAATTAATGTTTCAGTTTCCAAGGGCTCAACTATCCTGCAGGCAGCCAGAGAAGTTGGTATATATCTGCCTACCCTTTGCTGGCATCCCGACCAGGCAGTTAAAGCCAACTGCCGGGTTTGCGTTTGCGAAGTAGAGGGTAACCGACTCCTGCAGGCCGGTTGTTCAACACCGGTTACTGAAGGCATGGTAGTTAAAACCAAAACCCCGCAGGTAATAGAAGCCAGGAGAACTATTCTGGAACTTATTTTATCCAACCATCCGCAGGATTGTCTCAACTGTATTCGTAATCAGAACTGCGAACTGCAGGACCTGGCCAATGAATATATGATCCGCGACAATCCTTTTGAGCTGAAAGTTCGCGGTTACAAACTGGACCGCTCCACACCTTCGATAGTACGTGACCAGGATAAATGTATTTTGTGCCGCCGGTGTATTGATGCCTGCAGCGTTACACAGTCAGTGTTTGCTTTGGGAGTAGAAGGACGCGGGGTTAATTCCATGGTGGTACCAACGATGGGATTACCTCTAATGGAAAGCCCCTGTGTTTTGTGCGGTCAGTGTATCCATGCCTGCCCGGTTGGGGCCATCTATGAAAATGAACAAATTGATGAGTTCCTGGCAGCCGTTGCTGACCCGGACAAAATTGTAGTAACCCAGATAGCTCCGGCTATTCGTCTGGCTATTGGTGAAGAAGTGGGCATGAATACCGGAGAACTGCCCATGGAAGTATTTGTTACCGGTTTGCGCCAGATGGGTTTTGACCATGTACTGCATACCAACTTTACCGCCGACCTGACTATTCTGGAAGAAGGCAATGAATTATTAAACCGTCTGAAAGAAGGCGGTACTCTGCCCATGTTTACTTCCTGCAGTCCGGGCTGGATTAATTTCTGTGAGACTTTTTATCCGGATCTGCTGGATAATTTATCGACCTGCAAATCTCCACAGCAGATGTTTGGATCATTAGTGAAAACTTATTGGGCTGAAAAAATGGGTATTGACCCCGCAAAGATTTACTCGGTTTCCATCATGCCCTGTACAGCCAAGAAATACGAAGCCAGTCGTCCGGAAATGAACTCCAGTGGTTATCGGGACGTTGATCTGGTGCTTACTACGCGTGAAATAGGCCGCCTGTTCCGTATGTCCGGCATGGATTTCAATCAGCTTCCCCCTTCAGATTTTGATTCCTGGATGGGTAAATATACCGGAGCAGCAGTTATCTTTGGCGCTACCGGCGGAGTTATGGAAGCGGCTCTGCGTACCGTATATGAAGTAGTTACTGAGCAGGAACTGAAAGATGTTAACTTTACCGGAGTACGCGGTATGGAAGGAATCAAGGAAGCCGCTGTTGATCTGAATGGTACCGAGGTTAAAGTAGCTATAGCTCATGGTCTCAGTAATGCCCGCAAACTGATGGATCAGGTACGGTCAGGAGAATCCCCTTATCACTTTATTGAAATTATGGCCTGTCCGGGTGGATGTATAGGCGGCGGTGGCCAGCCACTTACCAAAGCCAACAAGAAACGGGCGGAACGCATTGAGGCCATCTATGTTGAAGATGAAGGTATGCCCATCCGTAAATCCCATGAAAATCCGGAAGTCAAGATTATTTATGATGAGTTCCTGCATGAACCTCTGGGACATAAATCTCATGAGTTACTGCATACTCATTATCATGCTAAAAACAAAAGATATTTATAATTGTATTTATGTACCATATGATATTGGGTATAGATAATATCCCTGATAATAAGACAGGTAGCTGAATTAGCGGGGACAGACAATTATTTTATATGCCGCTTCTCTGATCGGAGAGCGGCTATATTTTCGTTTCGGAGATGGCAACATGAGTGATAAACGGTTAGGGGTTATCAGTATTGTTGTTAAAGATTGGGAAGCCCCATGACAGGATTTATAAATATTTTCGTATGTCCGGTATAGGGTTTATATTGTAAGATTAAATTATACTGATTAGCAGCTATAGCCACTCCATGATGCCGCCACCTATTTTTGAGGGGAGATGATTGACAAAATGCCCAATATTAAACCTTTCCCGGGAAGACCAATGTCAGTATTCAATAACTTGTTGCTGTTACTGGTATTATGTTTGCTGCTGGGAATGTTTTCCGGTTGCGGAAGCAATACCAAAGATGCCAACCTTTCAGAAAATGCTGCCCCAAGCGGACAGTTTAAGCTCCCCGCTGATAACGAAATCAGGACTCCGGCGAGCATGGAGCGTAAGATTATTCAAAACGCTGACCTTACTCTACAGGTAAAAGATGTTCCCGCCACGGTTGACCAAATTACTGATCTGACTGCCAGGATGGGTGGTTATCTGGTTAATAGCCGGCAATACCGCTACGAAGATAAAATATCAGCCAGTTTATCAGTAAAAGTTCCGGCAGATAAATTAACCTCCATGGTGGAAACCATATCCGGGTATGGAGAACTAACCGATAAGACCATTTCCACTGAAGATGTCACTGAGGAGTATTACGATGCCGAAGCCCGATTGAAAGTACTGGAAGCCAAAGAAGCGAGGCTGTTGGCTCTATTGGAGAAAGCCAACACTATTACAGATATTGTCAGTGTGGAAAAGGAATTGGGAGCTGTTCGCAGCGACATAGAGGTAATCAAAGGGCGTCTGAAATACTTGAACAACGCTACCAGTTACAGCACAGTAAACATAACTCTGGAACAAGCACTGCCCGGCAGTCTGAAAGCTCCGCAGGGTACCATCGGTAAAGCCTGGCAGGGACTGATCAACAGTCTTAATACGCTGATTGATTTTGGCAGCGGTTTAGTGGTATTCCTGGTGGTAATCCTGCCCTGGGTAGTTGTATTTGGATTAATTTTCTACCTGATCAGATACCTGTATCGCCGCCGTAAAAAGAGTCGTTCGGGTGAATAAAGAAAAGTCAACCTGCAGGCTATATTTCTAATTATAACAAAATCGGGGGACAACAACTGTCCCCCGTTCTTATGCTAATTATAACTGGTCGGGATGACAGGATTTGAACCTGCGGCCTCTTGGTCCCGAACCAAGCGCTCTACCAAGCTGAGCCACATCCCGACGCAAACAATATCTTATCAGGAAAATACTTTCTAGTCAATATTGAGGTCGGGATGGTCAGGCTTAATTATTGGCGGCTATTGATCTGTAAACGGCCCGAGTTGTGGTTCACGGCTTTTATATTGCTGGCGTACCTGTTCAACTCTTTCCGCCCAGTATTGAATCTTGCGCATGGCGTCGTCTTCCGCGGCAGAGTCGACCTTTACCACTTCTTTGTCATTTATTTGAATGCCAATATTATAGTAGCCATTTTCATCACAACGAATTAATAATCCATCAACGCGATCTTTTTCCAGCAATCCAATGCTGAATTCATCAATGCTTAAAATAGGAGTTTCATAACTGAATACATCGCCCATATTCTTACTCCATTTCTGAACTGGTATGGTAAATATGGCTGCCAGTCTGATATTGTTTTTGAATTTCGGGGACTTTAGCTGATAGTTCCTGTACGCGTTGATTTACCTGTTCAGGGGTAGCCTGGTCAATTATTACTATATTTTCATCATCAATTTCTACTCCCAGATTATACTTTCCGGTACTGTTATCTGCACAAACGATTAACCCTTCATACTCTTCCTTGGCATAATCACCTTTTTTCAAAAAGTCAGCTTTGTTCATAATTGTGCCTTTTTTCATAAAACTGTTCCTGCCTCCTTTTACGCTTTTCTTAGCTTTTCCCGCAGGAACCTGTTTTTATGTAAAGGTTTGGAGGGAATCTCAAAGCCAACTGAGACTCTTTACTTCGTGAAGAGTGACAATATGGCAGGATTCTGGAATTATGCCAAATCCTCAAGTATATGAAGCGATTAATTTTTCTTTTTGAGGGCGTTTTAATTTTTTTATTTCGATTTCTCGTTTTAGGGCCAGACTTTTAGTGGATAATTCTTCACTGTAAACCAGTTCTACCGGCCTTCTGCCCCGGGTATAGCGGCTGGCGATGCCCTGATTATGCTGGTCAACCCGGCGGGTTAAGTCAGTTGTATAACCGGTATAATAGGTTTGATCGATGCAGCGTAAAATATAAACATATGGCATATTGTATTATTCCTTTTGTATTTTTCTTATCTTTAAATAAATCACATGAATAGTAGAAAGGCAAATTAAATGCAGGGCTATAGTGTCAAAGTTTATCAATAAAGCTCTAATCCCGGTATATTAATCAAGATTTTTTTGGCTTTACGATTGGAAGCTGAATTTCAATTGTACTACCATGGTGCAGACGACTGGTGATACTAATATTTCCCCCATGGTCTTTAATTATTTTGTAACTCACCGATAAACCCAGACCGGTATTATACTCCTTGGTTGTAAAAAATGGTTCCATTATATGTTTAATAACGGATTCAGTCATTCCCACTCCCTGGTCTGAAATAGTCAGAAATACTGTTCCCTTTTCCATTCTGGTTTTAATTGTTATCGTATTACCAGATTGACTGGCTTCAACCGCATTAATCAGGATGTTAAGAAATGCCTGTCTAAGTTTTTCTTCATCACCAAATACCCAAATATCCGGATTAAGCTCACAGACTGTATTTACTGCATGATGAAGTATTTCTGCATATAGTAAATCAACAGCCCGGTCTAATATTTCCTTTAAATTAACCTGAGCAGGTTTACTATAATAATTTTTTGATAAGCTTAGAAATTCAGTTAGAATTTCATTAGCCCGGTTAGTTTCCTCTATCATTAATTGATAGTACTCGGCTTTCTCGGGGTGTTCCATTTCCAGCAACTGTGCCATGCCTTTGACTGTAGTCATAGGATTACGCACTTCATGAGCAATACTGGCTGACATTTCACCAATAAGCGAAAACTTGCTCAGTAAAACATTTACTTCCTGTTCGGCAGCTTCACGACTGATTTGGGCAATTTTCTCCCGGTATAAAAAGGTCTGCAGGGCCAGAACAATTTCAGCTACAATTTCTTCTATCAGGTTGGTTTCCAAAGTAGCATCAGTTATTAAACAGCGAAAAATCCCAAAGGGTTGAGCCAATCCTTTTATAGGGATTTGAATTATACTCCGGTAGCCAAGTTCCCAGTAGATACGTTCCTCATCAAAAAAGCTGGGCTCAATTACATGTGAAATAGTTCGGTGTTGATTTATTGCCGTCCATAATCTATGGTTGGATTCAGCCAGGAGCATATAGTTTCTGTTAATCCCATTAACACATGAATACATGCTGATATGCTTATCAGTATCCCATAACCCAATCTCAAAGCCAAAACCGGAAAATTCCTCCCTAAAACATTGCAGTATTGTACCTATGGCATTTTCAACTCCTTGAGTTTCTGCCAGAATACGCATGATACGATTAACCACATTTGCCTTTCGCCGGTTACGGCGTTTAATTAATTCCTGTTCCCTTAACTGGCTAATATCGCGCCCAATTAACATGGCTACCGTAGAATCTATATAGTAAAGGGAGAAAATATTAAATTCATAAGGTATACGCTGTCCATCAGCAGTAATAATCATAGCCTGATATTTTCGGTTGTTAACTTCCTTATTGATAACTTGTTCAATTATAGCGTTAATATAACGACGGGAAGCGGGAGCAATCCATTCCAGATTTACCATTGCCAATAACTCTTCTTTTTTATAACCAGTAGCTTTACATAAACTTTCAGTTACATATATTAACTGGTTGCCATCATAAAGCCCCGCTTCAGCAAGGCTTAAATCTATTGCGGTATGAAAAGCTTCCAGCCTTTTTCTATGTTCAAGTTCTAATTTTCGTAGTTGATTCAGGTATAAACTTGACAGAAACTTTTTTCCTCCCGGATAATTGTCTGCCGGCATCAGTAAATTTATATTAAAGTTTTTATTCTTTAGTATTTCTACCCAAAAATAATGTACCTGTCCCTGTATATCGGGCAGATACAAAACACCATATTCAAAAGGGTGATTTGATAAATGATAGTTTTCCGGTGATGAAATTATAAGGGGTTCAAAAACTATCGATATAAATTGCTTATAATTATAACCAAGCAAATTTAGGCCGGCTTGATTGATATCTAATATATTACCCGAAAGATCACTTATAACCAGCGGTAAATTGACCCTTTCCAGAACTGAATTTCCCCCTGGTATATAATCGTTATTGCAATCGGACAAAACTTCCAGCGATATTTTTTCCAATTCGGTTTTTGGTAATTCTTTCAACATTCACCTATCCTCTATTCTAATTATTTTATAGTTTCGACTATATTGTCCTGGTTCCTTCGGGAAAATATCGTCAAATAGTCTATTAGAATAGATTATTTCGACATATATTACCCAAAAATAAAAGGCAGTCCCAAAAGGACCGCCTTAATCAATGTAGTTTTATTAAACTGTTGCTTACTTAGAATCTGTGATGAGTAACCCTCAGGGGCAGGTTAAACTTATGGGTAATGGTGTTTCCAACTTCACCTACATCATCCAGCGTAACATCTATTACCAGACATTTTAGCCGGGCATAAATACGATAAGCATTATCCAGTTCCTCAGCAACCATTTCATCAAGTGATTCATGGTCTTCGGAGATTTCAAAACTTCTTAATCTTTCTTTACGTAACGCCATTAAGGTCTCCATATCGATAGTCAGCCCAACCATAGGGACTTTTCCCTTCAAATCCAATATTTGCTCAGGAATTTCGGTATCCACCAGAATGGGATAATTGGCTACCTTAAGACCCAAATTGGCCAGATGCATGGATAAGGGGGTCTTCGAGGTTCTGGGCATACCCAGTATTATTAAATCAGCATCCTTGAAAGTATCCAGGTTCTGTCCATTGTCATGTTCAATTGTAAATTCAATGGCCTGCATGCGGTTAAAATACTGATCATCGAGGGTGTGGGTAAGGCCTGATATATAGGCCGGTTTCAGCCCGGTTTTCTGCTCTATGATTTCAAATAACGGCGCCATAAGATTTACTGACATCACTCCCTTTTCCCGGGATTGTCGGTCAATATACTCAGATAACTCAGGTTTTACAACTGTGTAGATAATAATAGCAGACTCGTTTACTGCCTGTTCAATGATCCGGTCTACTTGTTCTTCCTTGGTAACCCGTGAGAAGCGGGTAATACTACGCTCAACTTTAAATTGTAAAACCGATGCCACAGCAATCTTTTCAGCAGTTTCACCTACTGAATCAGATACAGCAAATATGTGTAGTTTATCTGACATATAATCATCCCCCTCTTCTCTTCCTAAAAAACTTGTAGGTACTATAATGTTTATTCTATAGTGCAGCTGGTTTTTCCTCTTTTTTAAACTATCCAGTCAGCTCTTGGTCATCATCAATGCTTATTTAAAAATTTGGGTTTGATATTTTGTTAAGATACTAACCGCTGATTCATTCTTTTTATCACTTTTTTCAATGACTTGCCACCATCATTATTAAATGTGAACATTCCATAACCATATAAATTATCAAAACCCAGCTCTCCTAAATCAATAGAGTGATCATACAGATATTGACGAACTTCCTCAGGGGTTGGATTATTTCCATATTGAATACGATGGGCAGCAATAATTAAGGCTACCGCTCCGGATATATGGGGGGCAGCCATAGATGTTCCTGACAACTCCACATATTTGCCCTCCAGATAAGTAGAGTAGGTATTTACTCCGGGAGCTACAATGTCTATACGATTATTGGAATTACTAAAATCAGCTATACCGGTTTTAAGATCAACAGCTCCTACCCCTATAGTTTCGGGATAATAAGCGGGAAATGATATTTCTGAGGTATCCGGATTACCATCTCCGGAATTTCCGGCTGCACAAACTACAATAATTCCCTGATTAACTGCTTTAATAATCTCATCGTGCATAGACTTATTGGGAAGGGGGCCTCCCAGACTCATATTAATAACATTGACCGATTCTCCGTTTTTCCCCTGCCACTGTCTAGCCCAGGCTATGCCGGCATTTATACTGGCATTGGAGCCATACCCAAAGCGATTTAGAACTTTTACCGCCAACAACTTTGCCTCCGGTGCCATTCCCAATATTTTACCGTTGGCTGCTATAATACCGGCTACATGTGTACCATGTCCATTCATATCACGATAATCTGACTCTCCTGAGACCAGGCTTTTTCCCCCAATGACATTCTTCTGCAAGTCAGGATGGGTATAATCAATACCGGTGTCGATAACGGCAACTACAATGCCGCTGCCCCTGGTTTGGGTCCATATATATGGAGCCTTCATAAGTTCTATTCCTGGCGGAGCCCAGGGCGTTTCACTCAGGGTATGATTAAAAACCCCCGATATTGGAATCGGTTTTATTCGCATATAATCACTCTCCTCGCTATATAGTAAGCAAAAAGAGCTAATATGTTGCCACTATCCGCTCATATTAACCGAATTTTCTATTTTACCGTCCAACTAAACGGATAAAATGTTTACCCAAAGCTGACTTTTAATGTTATCATTAAAAGCGGTAAGGTAATGAGGTGATCAGGATGGATGTTTCAGAAACTACCGCAATAGTAATAGTAGTTCTATGCTTGGGAGTTGGTTTGGTTATGTCCCTGGTAGGACTATTTTTATTTACTAATACAGACTGGTGGGACAAACTTTAGTATATTCCTGTTTGACCCCCGATCTATAGTCCCCTCATGTTCTCATGGCGCAATAAATTACTGTCCCGCGTGGTTAGCACATGGTCTATTATATTTATCATTTTCATCTGATCTTCCGGTAAAGTTCCTGATAGGGGTAAATAATTGGACGCGTGAGCCCCAACAAATTTTAAACCCCTAACCTCCAAATTCTCCAACATAATCTTCATTTCTTCCAGGGTTTCAAATGGATTTAATACTGTAAATTTACCGTCCCGAACCTGACGATAAAGCACCGTGTTGGGAACTGGAGTCACTGTAAGTGCCGCCAGATAATGCGGCTTCATTTCATTACAAATTTTTGCTGTAGCCAGAGCATGCCGGTGTGAAGGTTCACCGGGTCCGGCTAAACCTAATAGCACCATAGCCGATAAGTTGATCCCTGCCTGTATCAATCTTTGTCCGGCCAGTAACATTTCATCTGCAGTAACGCCTTTTTTAACCGTTCGTAATAACTCGTCATCTCCGGTTTCCACGCCCAGATAAGCCTTACCGAGTCCAGCTGCCCGTAAAGCTGTCAATTCAGTCATTTCCTTATCCAGAATACTACGCGGACCGGCATAAGTACCTACATGTCTGAGGGAAGGAAATGCCTGCCGTAATTCATACAATATTTCCAGCAGAATTTCGGTATCGATAGCCAGGGCATCACCATCACATAAAAATACTTTTTCTACATCAACATAATGTTGTTTTGCCATACTGATATCAGTTTTTATATCCTCCAGGGAACGAATCCGATATTTTTTATCCTTATACATACCGCAAAAGGTACACTGGTTATGGGAACACCCTATCGTACATTGCAATAAATAACTGTTGGCTTCACTAAATGGTCTGAATATATTTCCTTCATAACGCATGCCCAATTCTCCTTGTTTACTAAAATATCCATAGCGGGTAATCTGTCGTATTAATTATACCTGTTTCTATAAACAAAAGGTGAGTATTGTTCTTAGCGGCTAAAATTACTTATATTTTTGTAAACAAGCTTAAAATCTGGTGGTAATTTTAACCATACCGGCTTATTTCCCTTTGGTCCTATACCATTATCTAAGCATTAACAAGTGAATTAGCCATATATTGTGTCCCTGCTATTTAATATTAATATATTAAAATAAACAATTTTTAATATTCAGACTATTGCAAACAATAAACTTATTGTGTATTATTAGATTAACCTTCACCCCCCCAAATAGACATATATACTATCACATTCCCTCTCCATATGAGCCCTGCCAGGGGCTCATATATTTTTCGAGTTTTTTCCTGCAACAATTCGGGTTATTCTTAGAAATTCCAATATTAGCATTTATTCACCACGATTTATACTATACAATAGAATAGACAACTCTATTTATGTCAAAGTATGGACTAAAAACGAGAAGTATTTGCTAATAAAGGGAGGGCCTTCGGGAATGGAAAATGGAAAACCGGAATCTAAAGTAATAGTTGTCACCTCAGGAAAAGGGGGCGTAGGCAAAACCACAACTGTAGCCAATGTAAGTACTTCGTTGGCCCGCATGGGACACCGGGTAGTTGTAATGGATTTGGATATAGGTTTAAAAAAGCTCGATCTGATTCTTGGTTTGGAAAACCGGGTAATCTACGATATTATTCAGGTAATTGAAGGTGAATGCACACTGAAGCAAGCCTTGGTAAAGGACAAGCGTTTTCCGGATTTATATATGCTGCCTGCAGCTCAAACCCGTAATAAAGATGAAATCACTCCGGAACAGGTTAAGGCTCTGTGCGATGAACTACGTCCTGATTTTGATTTTATTTTTATCGATTGCCCGGCTGGAATTGAACAGGGATTTCGTAACGCCATAGCTGCTGCCGATGATGCTATTGTGGTTACCAATCCTGAAGTATCAGCCGTTCGTGATGCTGACCGAATTATTGGCATGCTTGAATCAGCCGGGTTTAAGGATATTAAACTAGTGGTCAACCGTCTTAGACCTGACATGGTTAAGCAAGGCGATATGCTCAGCATAGATGATTTATTGGAGCATTTATGTATTGATCTGTTAGGAATTGTTCCCGAAGATAAAAATGTAGTCATTTCGACTAATCGCGGTGAACCAATTATTATGAATAACAGAGCTGTTGCCGGTACAGCTTTTACCAATATATCCCGCCGTTTGTTAGGTGAAGATGTTGAGTTCCCTAATTTTGAAGATTCTTCTTTTTGGGATCGTTTTAAGCTACTGGGGCGTAATCTGTTTTCGAGCAAATAAGGAGGGTCGTTATGTTAGAATTTCTTAAAAAAATTTACTCACGGGAAGATAATAGTCGTACTAAAGCCAATAGTCGCTTACGCCTGGTGCTTACGCACGATCGTCTCGATATGAATGAGAAGATTATGGAGACATTAAAAGGGGAAATTATTGAGTTGATTGCCAGCCATATGGAAATTGATGGTGTCCCTGATGTAAGGTTGATTACTGAAGGAAGACATGCGGCTCTTGACATCAGTATTCCTTTAAAAGGCAGGTCTTAGCTAATTTATGATTAAAATTAAAGGTGTTAATGGTAAGCTGGTTTTTTATTTTGAATCGGATAATTTTATTGAACAATACCAGTTTCTGCAGGATAAGTTTGAAAACAACCATCAGCTCTTAAGTGGTGCCCGCGTTATTTTCACCGGCCGCGGTTTGGATAATTTTACTCATGAACAATTAATATCTTTACAGCGCTTATGTTTGGACTATGGTGCTATATTAAACAATACTGAACTGCCCTTGAAAAAAACTGCTGCCGCTGCTCAGCCTCCGATGCAGGTTAACGCTGATACCAATACTGATTTGTTTATACATCGTAATCTACGCAGCGGGCAAAAGATACGGTCGGAAGGCTCAGTTGTAGTATGGGGAGACGTCCATGAAAGTGCTGAGATTATTGCTGCCGGCGATATCATTGTTTTAGGTAAACTGGCCGGAATTGCCCATGCAGGTTGTTACGGAGACACCAACACCATTGTTTTTGCTCTAAACCTTATTCCCAGTCAGATTCGTATTGGTAATCGCATTTCCCGTGCATCCGGTAATGACAGCAGCCGCAATGTCGCTGAAATTGCCTTCTGTGATGATGAAGGCATTATTATCAAAGAGTATAATTCCCGCGAAAATCTGGGCCGCTCATAGAAGATGTGTTCCAAATCGTTTTAGGGTATTTTAATAATTCACGCAGATTACGCAGACCCATCGGACGCTGATTTACTCAGATTCTTAATATATATAGTGTGAATTATTTTTGAATATACAACAATTCCAGCTATGTAAACTCTCAATTAATTCTCAGGTTGATTTAATCAGAATCAGTAAATTTAAGATAAAATTTTTTAAAATATTTATTCATAATATAATTCACATCATTGATAACCTCCTCATATTCAGTTTTAATAAAATAACAGCGGAAATCCTTGTATTCCGCGATACCCGCGTCTAAAAATAAATTAGTAATAAAAAGCGCCGGGGTGAAACCCCGGCGCTGCTGTTTTTAATAAGACTATTTACCTTTAAATTCGGCTTTGCGGTTTTCCAGGAAAGCATTCATACCTTCCTTTTGATCCTCGGAAGAGAATAACATAGACCAGGCAATCTGCTCAGCCCGGCAACCAGACTTGATATCCAGATTCATTGAGTTATTTACGCATGCTTTGGCTTCCCTTAAGGCCAGAGGTCCTTTTCTGGATAATTTTCTAGCCATTTTCTTGGCTTGTTCCATAACCTGATCAGCAGGTACTACCATATTAGCCAGACCGATACGATAAGCGGTAGCAGCATCAAAGAAATCGCCGGTGAAGATATATTGTTTAGCATTGCAGATGGAAGTATGACGCGGCATTCTTTGGGTTCCCCCGCCACCCGGGAAAATACCCAGATTAATTTCCGGCAGTCCCAGGGTAGCTGTCTCGGAAATGATATGAATGTCACAGGCCATCATTAATTCCAGTCCTCCGCCCAGTGCCAGGCCGCGAACTGCCGCAATAGTTGGTTTGTGGTTATCTTCAACTGCGAACAGGGTGCGATGAACTTTATCCAGGAAGTTACGAGCTTCAAAAGGATTATGGTTGGCAACTGCTTTTAAGTCCGCACCGGCGGCAAAAGCATTTTCATCACCACAAATAATAATAACTTTGATATCCGGATCTTCTGAATAGAGATTCATTACCTCGTAAGCTTCATCCATCAGGGCTTCATTTAAAGCATTAAAAGCTTTGGGGCGGTTCAGCTGTGCATAACCAATGCCGTCTTCCGCCCAGACTAAACAATTTTTGTACTCTTTTCCCTTATACCATTCCATTAAACCTTCCCCCTTAAGATATTATTGTCGATAATTTAGCAATTCTATCTTATATTTTGTTTTCCTGCTCATTAAGGTAAAAGTAATAAGAAATACTACGAACGCAAGGACCTGAGCAGAAAAACAGTCAGTCCACAAACAGCTACTACAAATCCTCCCACCCCGATTAAATTTACATAATTTGCAGAGTTATCTGCGGACCGTATTACTAAAGCTGAACTGATTAAAGCGGCTGCAATCACCAGACTGACCCCCAGCCGACTGACCAATTGTTCCATTTTGCGCTCAGCCGGTCGGCTGAAACTAATATGAAGATTAACTTTACCGTCACGGTAGTTACGCACCAGTTGGTGAAAATCAGCCGGAAAATCTTTAAAGGGTTTAATATCCTGATAATAACGACGCCGGATGTATTTAGTTACATTGTTAGGTTTCAACCGTTCCTTATATACTTTATCTGCCAATGGCCGCGCTATTTCCATAAAATCAAAAGTAGGATCCAGTTTCTTACCTACCCCCTCAACAGTTATTAGAGCTTTCATAAGAGCAGTCAGATAAGACGGTATTTTCAGCTGGTGCCGGTAAGCTATATCCATCAGTTCCACCCGCAAACGGTTCATGTCAATTTTACCGATACTGGTTGAGGATATATGTTCAATTAAATCAACAAAATCTTCTTCGATTTCTTCATTTTTAATGTCCCGGTCAATAATATCCATATCACGCATAGTAGCAATTACCCGATCAGTTTCTCCATTGCTGATTCCCAGCAATAGTTCACCCAGGTATACCAGGCGGGTTTCTGTAATGGTACCCATTTGACCAAAATCTATAAAGGCGATGTGTTCTTCATCAATAATTAAGATATTACCCGGATGAGGATCGGCCTGGAAAAAGCCGTGCAGAATTACCTGGGAAAGAAACGCTTCCGTTCCCAGACGCGATAGTTTGCTCCGGTCCCATCCCCGGGCATTAATTTCTTTTATATCAGTTAGTTTTACACCTTCTATGTATTCTTCAGTTAAAACCACTCTGGTGCTGTATTCCCTGTAAACCCGAGGTATGATAACGCGAGGGTCATCTTTGAAGCTATAATAAATTCTCTCAGTATTGCGGGCTTCCCTTTCATAATCCAATTCTCTTAAAAGCATACGGGCATAATCATCAATCAATGCAACCAGACCAATTCGTTTAGCCTCTGCTGAACGACGCTCAGATAGTCTTGTCAGCCCTCGCATGATTTCCAGATCTTTTTTTACCGTCTCTTCCAAATCAGGACGTTGCACTTTTATAATAACCTGTTCACCGGTATTTAATTTCGCCCTATGTACCTGCCCTATTGAAGCTGAGGCCAATGGCTGACGGTCAAACTGAGCGAAAATTATATCCGGATCACCAATAGCAGCAGTTATTTGTTTTATAACCTGTTCTTCAGTCATCGGGGTTACTTTATCCTGAAGTTTTTCCAATTCTTTTATATACGCCGGAGGTAATAAATCAGGACGCGTACTTAGGATTTGCCCCAGCTTGACAAAAGTCGGACCCAATTCAGTTAGAGCCTCCCGCCATCTAACTGCCTTTTGATAATCCGGTTCATATATACAGCTGTTTAATTCAGCACGCTGAACTGCCGGAGTTAATTTTTCCCAGCCCATGCGTTTAACCAAATAGCCTAATCCATGAGTGAGCAAGACCTTAATAATTTGATGATAACGCTTCAATCTGATTATTCTTTTTCCGGAGCCCATCGATATGTCCCTCCATTTTGCCATATGCTTTTTCTCTTAACTATAGCAGATTTTGTTATTTTAATGTCATGGGTTGGCAGTCAGTTATTTATTTTATTCTCTGGTAAATAAAGCTATTATTTGTTATAGTTAAATAGACGTAATCCCCGTTATTACTATGATTAATATGTTTTTCTCCAGTTAATCAGAAAGGAGCATGATAATAATGTCAAAGTGGATTCGTATCCTGCTGGTAGTTGTTCTGTTAGGGGTGCTGGTATGGCGATTATGGCCGGTACCGGAAAAAGATACCGTACCCACAGATATGGTTAAGCCGGTTACACTAATGAACCCTTCCGGTCCAACGGTTATACCTTTATCAGGTATTGCCGGCGGTAAAATAACCGGTAATGTTCCTATTGAGATAAAGTATTGGAAAACCACTGATGAAGCCATAGCTGCCTTGTCTGCTGAAAAAGCTGATTTTGCTGTTCTGCCAATTACAACTGCCGCCAACATTTATACTAATGGCATAAAAATATCTTTGTTAGGTGTTCACGAATGGAAAGTATTTTATCTCGTGGCTGCTAATCAAGCCGGGTTTGATAACTGGCAGTCTCTGAAGGGTAAAGAAGTATATGTGGCCGTTGGCAAAGGCACAACCGTCGATTTATTATTGCGTTCAGCCCTTAGTGATGCCGGACTGGTACCGGATCAGGATGTAAAGTTTGTTTATGCTCCCCCTCAGGAAATAGTGGCTCTTTTCAAAGCGGATAAAGCATTTTTTGCGGCTCTGCCGGAACCTTTTGTAACTCTGGCCATGGCTGATAATAAGGCTCGTATTGCTGTTGATTTTCAGGAATACTGGGGAGATTTAAATCAATCTGCCCCCCGCATCCCTATTGCCGGGTTATTTGTCAAAACTGCTTATTTAGCAGCCAATCCACAAGCAACTAATGATATAGTAAGTCAGTTTAAGGATTCCATCGAATGGTCAAATAATAATATTGATGAAGCACTGCTCATAAACCAGGATATTCTGCCGATTCCGGCGCCAGCTATGAAAGCCTCCCTGCAAAGAACCGACTTCTATTTTATTCCGATCGATAAATGTCAATCTGAAGTCGAAACTTACTTGCAAAAAATGCAGCAGCTTTATCCGGAAGGTATTAAAACTCTGCCTGACAAAGGATTTTATATTCAATGAACAAACCGTTGCGATGGTTAATCGGTATACTCGTTTTTATTGCCATCTGGCAGGTGGCATCATTGCTAATTAATAAGTCAATTATTCTCCCGGCACCTGCCCGGGTATTTACCGAATTAGCCTGGCAGTTAACCAATCGGTTGGTATGGATTGCTGCTTTGGAAACTGCGTGGAAGGTTTTATTGGCACTGATATTAGTACTGCTGGCAGGAGTTTCAACCGGACTGCTCCTGGGTGTTAATGAGACTCTGCGTGATTGTTCCCGTCCCATAATTATGGTTATTCAAGCAGTTCCGGTTATTTCCTGGCTTACTCTGGTTCTTTTCACCTGGGGCCCCGGTTGGGAAGGTCCGGTCTTTATTGCCTTTCTTTCACTCATTCCTATTGCTATTCTTACTACAGTTTCAGGTGTTCAGAATCTTGACCTGGAGCTGTTGGAAATGGCCCGACTTTATAAGGTAGATCGATTGTCTATTATTAAGGATATTTATCTCGGCAGCCTGCTGCCTTTTATTATTGCCATCATTGATGTAACCATTGGACAAGCGTGGAAAGTAATTCTGGTAGCCGAGTATCTGGCTGGTGACAGTGGTTTGGGAGTAATGATTTTATCGGCCCGCTATGAAGTTAACGCGGTAAAGTTATATGCAATTACTTTGCTGGCTGTAATCCTGGGAATCACCACCGAACGAATGCTAAAATCTTCATTGGGGAGGGTATCAAAGCGATGGCTAAGTGCGTTATAGCCCGTGACTTAACCAAATCATTTGAAAACCTGTCTGTATTATCTGGTCTGAGTCTTGAAGTTGATGCCGGTGAGCGTCTGGTTTTACTGGGTGCCTCCGGTTCAGGTAAAACTACTTTGTTGCGCATAATTGCAGGATTGGACTATCCTGGGTCAGGCTTTTTGGAAGTAGCTGCACAGCGTATCGGCTTTGTTTTTCAGGAACCACGGTTAATACCATGGCGTACCGTCCGGGAAAATCTGCTGTTTGTCAATCGGCAGGGCGAAGTTGAGCGGTTATTGGAACAGCTGCGATTAAAAGGATTTGAAAACTACTATCCGGCACAGTTAAGCGGAGGTATGAAACAAAGGGTTAATCTGGCACGGGCATTAATAATTAAACCGGCTTTATTGCTTTTGGACGAAGCCTTTGCCTCCCTTGACCCGCCGGTAAAAATGAGTATCCTGGATGATTTAATGAAACAATGGCAGAATAATCGCTTTACGATAATATCTGTAACTCATGATTTAAAAGAAGGTTTATATATGGCTGACCGGGCAGTTATTCTTGACTCCTCAACCGGTCAAATAAGTCATGATATTGAAATAGACCTGGAAGCACAGCGCAGTATTTTTTCACCCCGCTTATTGCAATTGGAAGCTCGGATGTTACAGTTGATGACCCAGGCTGCGGTTACATAAAAGGAAGGGATTATCCCGGCAGGAATAATCCCTTCTCATAGGTGATCACTGCAAACAAATATTTAGGGCATCTGGGGGATCTGTGACATATCAAAATCCATAACCTGTACTCCTGCCGGCAATTCAAACATACTATCAGGAATATCTTTGATGGCTATATTCTTGAACTCAATAACTGCCTTTCCATCAGCAGCAGTTGTTTCAACTTTTACCGGAACCCCATACTCTTCCCATATCCAGGCCTTATAACTTTCTTCTGCCGTCTTGCTTTCATAAATCAGGCACTTCTTACCGTCGATGGTTTCCTTGCCGATCAGTTTTGCATCTTCCTCAGCCAAATCCTTCATGGCATCTTTAGGAGTATTATCGGCTTCATTAAACTGAGATATATCCAGGCGTGTTGCTATTCCCTGTGATTCCATCACCATAAAGGCTTCTTTGCTGTTCATAATATTAACCATGGTGCCGGCACCATCGGGCGACGTAAATTCGGTTCTGACTTTTTCACCCTTAATCCAGAACTTTCCGGTCATTTGTTCATCCATTTCCGGACTGGTCATTACCAATTCATAGTATATTCCGGGAACCTTTTCTGCCTTGGCAAATAATTTAGCCAGGTCGTTTTCGTCACTGGCAGTCGGGGTGCTGGTCTGAACCTTGTCACCTGGTGCAGCCGTCTGCTCATCTCCTCCGCACCCAATTAACATACCCAATACCAGAATCATAACTGTTAATAATGCTATTAACCCTTTTCTCCCTGCCAATATAGACCCTCCCTTTCTTTTTTCCCCATTACATTATTGCCCACCATTAAGGTTAACAAATTGTTGCCGGTATACTTCTATATTTACATTGCCTTTTCCTTGTTTTACCGTAAAAGGATTTTAAATAATGAATAAAAAAATTAACCAGCTTTTACTTTTATAAAAGCTGGTTATATAAACGGATATATTTTTACTGCCTATTTTACTTCAACCGTCCAGCCAAACTTGTCTTCCAGTTCCCCGCTCTGGATACCGGTAATAGTATCATAAATTCTTTGGGAAAGCTCTCCGGTCTGACCGTTGTTAATACTAATAATCTGATTATCCCAATTTAGTTCACCGATAGGTGATATAACTGCTGCGGTACCGGTCCCAAAAGCTTCCTCCAGCTTGCCCCGGGCATGAGCCTCATAAACTTCTTCAATGCCAAGTCTTCTTTCAGTTATCGGTATTCCCCAATCTTTTAGTAAGTCGATAGTTGAATCGCGGGTAATTCCAGCCAGAATACTGCCTTCCAGGGCCGGCGTAATAACTTCACCATCAATTTTGAAAAATACATTCATGGTGCCAACTTCTTCAATATACTTACGTTCTACACCATCCAACCATAAAACCTGGGTATATCCTTTTGCCTGTGCTTCCATCTGAGCTTTAAGGCTGGCAGCATAATTTCCCGGTGTCTTGGCAAAACCAATCCCGCCTTTTACTGCCCGTACATATTTATTTTCAACATAAATCTTAACCGGATCAATTCCCTCAGGATAATAAGCTCCAACCGGACATAGAATTATCATAAATTTATAAGTATTGGAAGGACGGACCCCCAAATATGGGTCAGTGGCAATAATGAATGGTCTTATATAAAGTGAGGTTCCTTCCGCTTCCGGTATCCAGTCACGATCCATTTTAACTACAGCTTTGATGGCTTCTACCATATCATCCACATCAATTGGGGGAATGCATAGTCTTTCATTGGAGACATTTACGCGTGCCATGTTCTGATGAGGTCTAAATAATAGAACCCTCCCATCACTGGCTTTATACGCCTTTAATCCTTCGAATATTGCCTGTCCATAATGTAATATCATGGATGAAGGCTCCATTACCAAAGGTTGATAAGGGATTATCCTGGGATCATGCCAACCGCGACCCTCAGTGTAATCCATTATAAACATGTGGTCGGTAAAGTTCTTGCCAAATACCAGATTATTCTGATCTGGCTTGGTTTTCGGCGCTGATGTTTTTTCCGTACTGATTTCAAGCATTGTTTTTACACTCCTTCTTGGGGGTCAACCCTCCCTACTATCTTTTCAGTATAATAAAGCTTACTTTATTTATCAATTAAATCTCGTAGAACCGACCGAGATTACTAATAAAGTTCCATATATGTCATCCTGAGTAGACGAGCACTTTTTCAATGTTTTCGAACCCTCCTCTTTATCCCCGTATCCTGCGTACTATGCTATAATCAGATTAATCTCATTAGCCTATAAACATTTTGAAAGGCAGGTGAACACCTGGTTTATTATGGTTTATGCAAGATAAACTTTTGTACCAGGTCAATAAAATGAGCAAAAAAATACTTATTGTAGGTGGAGTGGCAGCAGGTGCGAGTACTGCAGCCCGTCTGCGCAGACTGGATGAAGAGGCGGAAATTGTTATTCTGGAAAAGGGAGAATATATATCCTTTGCCAATTGTGGTCTGCCCTATTACGTTGGCGGAGTAATTGAAAGACGTGACGAATTGCTGGTTCAGACTCCCCAATCCATGTACGCTCGATTCCGTATTGATGTACGCATTAAAAATGAAGCAACTAAAATCCTGCGTGAGGAAAAACAAGTTGAAATTTATAATCACCTGACTGATGAGACCTACCGTGAAAATTATGATTACCTGGTTCTATGCCCGGGTTCAGATCCTATTGTACCACCCATTGAAGGTGTAAATGCTCCTAATGTATTTACCGTACGCAACATACCTGACAGCGATATGATTAAACAGTATATATATTCCCAAAACCCAGCCCATGCTACTGTTATCGGTGCCGGATTTATCGGACTGGAAATGTTGGAAATGCTGTATGGTATGGGGTTAAAAGTTTCGCTGGTTGAGGCATCACCGCAAGTAATTAAACCACTCGATCCGGATATGGCCTCTATAGTTCATTACTATCTCCGCCAGGCTGGTATTGACTTGAAATTAAATACTGCCGCCCAGCGTTTCATAGGAAGTGGTCGGGTAGAAAAAATAATTTTAAATAATGGAGAACTGGCAACTGATATGGTTATTATGGGAGTAGGGGTCAGACCGGCTACTGCGCTGGCTGCTGCTGCCGATCTTGAAATAGGCAAAACCGGCGGTATTTTGGTAGATGAATACCTAAGAACCTCTGACTCTTATATATATGCGGCCGGTGATGCTGTACAAGTAAAGAATTACATTACCGGGCAGGATACTCTGGTACCTCTGGCAGGCCCTGCCAACCGGCAAGGCTGGCTGATAGCCAATAACATTTGTGGCCGTTCTTTGCCCTATAAAGGAGTACAGGGTAGTTCTATACTGAAAATCGGGGATTTAACCGTTGCGGTTACGGGTAATAATGAATATGCTCTGAACATGGCTAATCAACCTTATCTGGCGGTCCACACTTCTCCCTTTTCTCATGCCACCTATTATCCCGGAGCCACCCAAATGCATATAAAGCTTTTATTCGATCCCGACCAGGGGCGTATCCTGGGAGCACAAATAGTTGGCCGCGACGGAGTAGATAAGCGAATTGATGTGATAGCTACAGCTATCAGAGCTGGGTTAACTGTATATGATTTACAGGATCTTGAACTGGCCTATGCTCCTCCCTTTTCCTCAGCTAAAGACCCGGTTAATCTAACTGCTTATGCTGCTGCCAATATTTTAAATGGTGATGTTGAAGTGGTTCACTGGAATAAAGTTGATGAACTGCTATCTAATGGAGCTTTTCTGTTGGATACTCGTACCCAGATGGAAGTTAAAGCCGGCAAGGTTCCTTATTCTTATCACATACCGGTAGATAATCTGCGGGAAAGAATCTCAGAATTACCGAGAGACAAAGATATTCTGGTTTATTGCCGAACCGGTTTAAGAAGCTATATAGCTGCCCGTATCCTGAAACAATCCGGTTATAAAGCCAAAAATATCAGTGGCGGATATATTATGTACCAATATATAAATAGCGATAGATAAAGAAAGCTGACCAGAGGGCTGACATCTTACTTTTGTCATCCCCTGGTCCTGTAATTCAATAATAAAAAACCGTCAGGTCAAGTCAGAAATTGTCCCTTACAGGACTACACCCTGCGGGTACTACCGATATACCCTTCCGGGTATTTATAAGGTAGCTGATGTTCACTATCGTTCACAACTAATGTTGCAGCTTCTAAAAGAGATCCTTCGTCACCTGCAGCTCCTCGGGATGACATTTATGATACTTTTTCAATGGTTTCAGATAGTTCTTTTACCCCCGTGTCCCTCTTATGTCAGCTTTACGGTTTAATTGGAGTTATGGAAATGAGATCAGGCTGGCGTTCTCCGCTGATACCGGGGATATATTCAAACTCCACTTTGTCACCATCCTGAATAAAACCTTCCTGATCAAACTTGGCTTTTAATTCTTCACTTAATTTAAATGCACCATATACAACTGGTTTGCCATCTTCGGTAATCTGTATTTCAACCGAGTTATTATCGATACGGCCAGTGTATATTCCAGTTGCCTTAACCAATTCCGGGTCCTTTACCTGCGTCTGAGGATTAGGTTTAGTATTATCCGGAGACTTGTTTATATCAGTAACCTTATCACCACATCCGGCTACTAAAGCAATAATGGCAATCATAATTAATAAAATCCGCCCGCGTTGTTTTATTGTCATGAACATTTCCTCCTTTTGGCTTATTGATATTTAATACGCTACCTTCATGATAAACTTTCAAAATCAGCTTTGTCCAATATATGATTCCACTGCAAAAAGGTATAATGCGCTGATTTGGATGAATAAACATTGGGAGCCGTAGACGAGCATGGCAGAAACAGCATCCGGATAATTAATACTCTCCAAATAAAAAAGCCGGAGTTGCTTTTACGCATCTCCGGCTTAATATTTTTAAAATTATTAACTGATAGCAGCCAGTACCATTTTCAGGGTGCCAACTACCTGCTCGTTGGTAAAGGTATCCACCAATAATCCAAAATCATAAGTATTGATACCGTTTTGAATTTCACGAGCATAAGGATCCCGATACATTTTCTTAAGCATGATAAAGGGACGGCCCGGTGTATCTATAAGGGATACCACTTTAGCCTTGGCCTTTTCCATAAGTACCGTTTCATTTTCAGCCAGTTCGTCAAATATACCCATTTCCAGGGCCTGCGCCGGTGCAAATAATTCACCTTTATATATAACATCGCGGAAGTTTTTAGCTGTATCCAGACCAAAACGCATAATTTCCATTTCCGCCGGAGTCAGGGCCAGACCAATTTTGATTTCGGTCATACCCAGTTTAATTTTAGGATGATCTATAGCGATGCAGGAGTCTGCAGCCATGGATAAAATCATTCCTGCAGCAGTAGCATGGCCGTTAATGGCAGCTACAACCGGCTTGGAGCAGGTAAAGACTTTCAATAACACTTCTTCTTCCACTTCAAACCATTTAATAACAGCTTCTCCACTTTCAAAAGTGGTAAAGGTCTTCAGATCAAAACCACCGGAAAAATAGCGTCCTTCTCCGGTCAGGATAATTCCCTTCAGTTCCTGTTCATTATTTACCCGATCAACCACTTCACTGAGACCTAATAAAGTTTCCATTGGAATTGAGTTTACTTTGCCATGTTTAAACTTAAATATCACTATATTGTCTTCAATGACATATTCGTACGACATACACACATCTCCCTTAATTAATAATGTTTGAATGCTTTCCGACACCGGTACACCTTAATACCATTACCAAATGCTTAAAATGATTCACCCCCTGAAAAATAATTGACCCGATGTCCGGTTAAAAGCATAACGTCAGTTTTTACAGTTGGGAAAAAAGATTAACAGTATTTTCGTAATCTCTTCCTGCTATTGCTATTAATATTTTATAGCTTGAAATCCAATTGGTCAAAACTAGTAAAGAGAATCTATCAGCTCAGCATAATCTTTAAGAATTACACGCTTATTAGACTTTTGCGTGGGGGTTAACTGAGCAGTGGCTGATTATAAATATCTCCTTAAGTTTACAGCAGACTTAATATAATTAAATATTCTAAGGCAATTATAATCCTAATATTGTATAATGACCATGATGATTATTTCCAAATCAAAAATTTCTATTGAAAATATTATAACTTCGACAGATTAATAAAATAGACATAAAACTTCTCTTATTGACATAATTCAATAAATTATTTATTATGAACATAGAGTCAGATTATTTTGAAAATTATATGCCCCTCCTATTAAAATCAGGCGTCTCCCTCCCCCGGGTGACGCCTGATTTTTTATGTATAAAATTATTTTTGTATCATCCTTCATAAAACGCAAGATTTTCCTGCAGAATACTATCAACAGTTTGATCAGGTTTGCAGATTTTAGCATAATGAGCACGCAAAATTCTGGAATGTCTTTCCCGCTCTGCTTCAAAAGCAGTGATTAAAGAACTATAAAGTGGATGCTTTAGCAGGTTGGCCCTTATGGGAGCAGCAAAGGGACAGTATTTAAACATAATGTTTCTTGCTACTTTATTTAACCGCAATAAACCCTGGGATTCATAATTAATCCAGGCATGATAATCCTCTTCAAAAATACGGGCTACATTATTGCGTTTGCGATCAATCTGTATTTTAACTTTGGCTTTAGCATCATCAGATAAATCACGATTTTT
>JAAYBS010000178.1 GCA_012718855.1 Syntrophomonadaceae bacterium | reverse complement strand
TGGGAGTCAGAAACAGCTACAGATAAAGAGGTTAGCCTTAAAGAGGTAGAATACATAAGGCATTATCAATCGAATAATCCGAGTATTGGGTATAATCAATGGCCTAGATTTATGGAATCTTGACAATGGTATATTAATAATATTTGTTAACATATAATAAATAGCTTGTTCGTAGCCTTTATATTTAGCCCACCAAGCAAGGAGAAACTACCCGCCCTATTGCACATTCCAAGGAGACGATGTAAAACGCCTGGTCTGATATTTACAGGCTTCCCATTATCCATAGAAGTTAGCCCTAATTGATAGTAGGAATATTAATTAAACATCATCATACAGGACTGGAATATTAAGGTGGTCTATTTTTTAACCAGCATCTGGCCTAATATTAGAGTAGCATTAACATGTTCTTGCATTATATTGATAATTGGGAGGAGTGAGGGATATTATGAACACAAAGAACAAAAACAGATTTATAGCCTACTTAATTTATATAGTCATCTTTATTCTATTTTTAAAATACGGATATGAATATGGTTTTTATAATTTGCAACGACCAGGGTCAAAGTATTTAGAATACTATCTATTCGGCAGGAAAGTTGTCTATGCTTATCTCGCATTTTATTTTGCTCTAATAGGCCTCATGCTTGCTCTACCCCGTTTTATAAGTACCGGTAAGAAACCAGGAATATGGAAATTTGATTGGATTGTATTCTTGGCAATATGTGTACCTTCATTATATGTTAGTATAACTCCATGGATTCCCATGGAATGGTGGCATTATTGGCCACTAAGAGGCTATCTGGGACAAGGGGGAACACTATTGCAAAACTTAACAGTTACTCTATTCACATATTTCTTTGTAATCTCATTTAATAAATCAGAAGCAGACTAAAGTATCTAATATTTAATTTAGGAGGTATAAAATGGCAGGTTTAAAATTTTTATCACCAATCGTAATTATTTTATTAATATGTTCTTTTGCTGTAGGAGGTTGTAAACAGGGCAATCCTGAAATTACAACCTCTATTACATTAAGTAATATTACAGAAGAAGAATACAGTCAAATTGGATATTCCAAAAAGTTTGAAGATACTACTATAAATGATTTAAGAAAGTTATACATCGATGTAAAAATAACTAACTCAAAAAAAGCAACAAAAAGAACAATTACTATACCAAACCTGTTCATTATTGATAAATATGATAGGTTTAGAACAATTGGAGGGGGAACTTCTGAACAGAATAATATTGGAATCGAAGATGCCGCAAAAAGTACGGCGTATATTATATTCGATAGCAGGGGATTAAACGAACAAGATTTAAGAAATATATACGACAACTCAGAAATTTATATTGCATATAAATTAAAGAATAGCGATTTAGTCGAAAAAAGAGTTTCAATTGGAGATAATTTGAAAACTAACGAATAGTAATAACATTCTTGTAGTTGATATCCCTGCAGCATACCTCTTAAAAGCTCCTATAAGCCTCTTAAAACTAAAATCAGCGGGCGCAGCCTTCACCCTTTACATAAGGGGCACGCATGATAGCATAACGCGCCTCGCTGGCCGCGGCATTGATAATTGGTTAATTAATAAGACGAATAATAAT
>JAAYBS010000177.1 GCA_012718855.1 Syntrophomonadaceae bacterium | reverse complement strand
CGCCGCTCCCTGCTTAGATGGGGGGGAAGTATCCAGGATGATTATTTCTGATTCATATCAGCGTACATTTTTCTAAGAGTGGTTTTCTCAATTTTGCCGATATAGTTGTGAGGAATTGCATCTATAAAGATATAGCCAGTGGGGACATCAGGTATCCACCATTTTTCGATTACACCATTTTCCGCAAATTTAAGCATCCAGTTATTAACATCTTCCGGTGTAGCCTGTTGACCTTCCTTTAAGGCAATAAAAGCACAGGGGCGCTCATCCCATTTTTCATCAGGTATACCGATTACGGCACATTCCAGAACCGGCGGGTACTGACTTATCACATCTTCCAGGGTCAGGGTGGAAATCCATTCACCACCAGATTTTATTGCATCCTTGTTGCGGTCAGTAACCATCAGATATCCTTCTTTATCAATCATACCCACATCACCGGTATTCAACCAGTTATTCTTCCATAATTCCTTTGTCTTTTCCGGTTCTTTAAAGTATTCATGGGTACACCAGGGAGTGCGCACGACAATATTTCCTACCGTTTTATCGTCATGCGGAACATCATTCCAGTCTTCATCCACTACCCGGAATTGTGCGAACACCCAGGGAATACCACTCTTGATAAAATATTTAATTCTATCATGGGAGCTTAGTTCATAATGTTCAGGTTTCAGCATTCCCAGAGTCATTGCCGGACATGTTTCGGTCATTCCATAACAGGATTGGGCTACAATGCCTAGCTCCAGTGCTCTTTCCGCCAGCTGACGGTTAAGCTTGGCACCTCCCAGTGCCACATGCCAGTTGGAAAGGTCATATTTTTGGGCATCCGGATGGAAGAGCAGCATATGCAGGATAGTGGTGACACAATGACTGAAATCAACCTTTTCATCATTTAACCAGCGAAGAATTTTGTCGGGTTCATATTTTCCGGGGAGAATAAACTTATTTCCCAGCATAAAGGCCAGATACGGTCCACCCCAGGCTTGAACATGAAACATGGGAGTTAGCATCATATAAGTCTGATTGGCCCGATACTCCATACCATTGGGGAATAGTCCCCAGGTCATACCAATGGATATTGCATGCATGAATAAATCACGATGGGTAAAAACTACCCCCTTGGGATTTCCGGTGGTTCCTGAAGTATAGCATAGGGTAGCCCGTGAGTTCTCAGAGATTTCAGGGAATTCATAATCAGCATTTACTTGGCTTAATAATTCTTCGTATTCTATTACATTGGGAAGGGTAGTTTTGATGGGCAGATGACTGCGATCATCAGTCATTATTACATAAGCTTTTACCGTGGAGAGTTTGTCCTGCATGGATTCAACCAAGGGCAGAAAGTCCGTACTTAAAAATATTACTTTATCTTCGGCATGATTAATGCAGTATTCAATTTGTTCAGGGGACATGCGGACATTTACTGTATGAAATAAGGAACCGGACAGAGGAATGGCCCAGTGGGCTTCCAGATAACGATAAGTGTCCCATTCCAACATTCCTACTGCATCACCAGGTTCAACTCCCAAATATTTAAGCGCATTACTAAGTTTTTTTACCCGTTCAAAATGCTCCTCATAGGTAAATTGAAGTTCATCCCGGTATTTAATTATTTGACGGGGGTTAAACATCATACCGTAATCCAGGAAACATTTTAAAGTGAGCTGATACTGATAACCGATACTTTCCATGAGTTGTCCTCCTTTTAAAATTTTTAAATATTCCGACACCGGTTCTGTGATTTTAGTGTAATATATATACCGACTGATAGTCAATGACCACTGGTCTATAAAAACATGAAAAATAAACCACAATCGCAACTGATTGTAGTTTATCCAGTATATATTGGGTTAAACCTAATTATTTATTTGTTTGAACCATAAAACTTTGTATCAGTAACTTCATAGACCGCTGCATTCTTTCTTCCAAATCGTAATCACCGTCATGAAGACACCAGTCATAGGTAACACCTCTTGAAAAGGAGACTACCATCTTGGATAGTTCATCGGCTGAGATATCTTTACGAATTAATCCTTTAACCTGTCCTTCCTGAATGGCTTTTCGGATAAAGCTTATAAAAGCGCGTTTATCTGAAGCGAAAAAGGCATTTTCTGTATCAATTTGCTGTTTGTATATCAAAGTGGTGTAGTTTAATCCTTTTTCTATTGCATATCTGGCTTGAAACATTGGAGCATAGATGATTTTTTCCAATACCCCTGTATCCGGGGGAAGTGATTCAAATTCCTGACTAATCCGCTCATCAACATCATTATAGGTTTGAACAATGATATCGGATTTGGTTTTAAAGTAATGATAAAAGGAACCTTTGGCCACGCCGGAGGCATTACAAATATCGTCAACAGTAGTATTCTCATACCCTTTTTCAGAGAGCAGCCTGACAGCGGTATCATATATTTTTTTTCTCGTTTCGATAGCCTGCAGATCACGGCTGGTTAATTTTTTCCCGTTATTCACATTAGTCATATTTTATCCGATCCTTATGTATTTAATTTCTAACATTTTAACATAAATTTCAGGAATTACTTTTTAAGTCTACAGGAATGAAACACCAAATTGGATAACGACCGTTTATTATTGAATTAAGATGTTGTCAGCAGAGGGATGCGGGGATGGTTCGAGATTGCTGAAAAAATCCCATAATTGTCATCCTGAGGAGCCGCAGGCGTCGAAGGATCTCTTTTGGAAGTCCGTAATGTTGTATCTTCCGCTAACGAGTGCTTCGCTAGTCGCTCAGCATGACAAGCTGAGAGTACTTTTTCAGCAGTCTTGGACGGCTCTTTTATCCCATTGACAAAAGTCCTGGGCTATGCAGGATTATGGTAAAAAGGCTAGAAGTATACTTTATATGAAAATATTCACCATAACTGAGGAATGATGAGAGAACTTTTCCTCTGGTTAACTTGTATGGAGCAATATTTATGAAAAGAAGCCATAGCCTAAGAGGCAAATTTATTGTAATGGTCTTTGCCATTTGCCTGAGTTGTCTGCTGGTAGTATCTGTAATTAGTTACTGCCTTTCTTATAATCTGGTTAAGGCCCAAACCAACCAGAGTGCCAGTGAGGCAGTAGGAAAAAATGCTACTCATTTGAATAGTTGGTTTATGGAACAGGCTCAGGTGGTTAATTCCATATCCCAGGATATTGAAATAAATAAAGATTTCTCGGACCAATACCTGACGAATTATTTAACAAAAAAATTTGAACGCCAAAATTCGAAGGTTTTGGACTATTATATAGGTTTTGCGGATAAAAAACGTACGATGGTTTGTGCTACCGGTTGGATTCCTCCGCCGGATTATGATGCTACCACCAGGGAATGGTATATTGAAGCACTTAAACAAGATAAGCTGGTTTTTATCACCCCTTACCTGGATGCCGATACCCAACAAATGGTTATCACCCTGGCGGAGCCGATAAAAGACGGAAATAATGTGGTAGGGGTGATAGCTGCTGATATACTGCTGACTGATGTTATTGAGCTGGCTCAAGATGCACGAATTAAAGGTGCGAGCTATACCTTTCTGCTGGATAATGATTACAATTATATGATTCATCCGCAACAGAGTTTCCTGCCTACTCCTGAAAAGTCAACCAATGCTGCCCTGGTTATGCAGGGCAGGTTCCTGCCGCTGATTGAAGAGATAAAAAAAGGTAAATACAACATTATTCAATTGAGAGATTATGATAATACCAAAAGGTGTTTTGTTTTAAGCAATATTGTGGCTACCAATTGGACTTTTGGTATTGCCATTCCCCGCAGTGAGTATATCAAACCCTTGAATAAACTTCTGTTTGGGTTCGGAGCAGCCCTGGCTATTTCCCTGCTATTGGGCATTCTTGTTATTCTACCGGTGACACGCAGCCTTCTAAAACCCGTGCTGCAACTTAATAAGGCAGTAAGCAGTTTTGCCGAAAAGGATTTCACGGCCCGTTCGCTGGTTTCATCGCAGGATGAAGTGGGGGAGTTAAGTAAAAATTTTAACCGCATGGCCGAAATTATTCAGGAATATAATCAAAACCTGGAACAGACGGTGGAACAAAGGACCTCTTCTATCAGGAACCTGTTAAATAATGCCGGTCAGGGGTTTCTTTCCTTTGGGCATGATTTTTATATTGACGAAGAATACAGCTCGGAATGTAACCGTATTTTTGGCGGGGAAATAGCTGGGCAGCGTTTTACTGATTTAATATTTCCAGGTGATGATGAGCAAAAGCGATTCATGGAAAATGCATTGTTATCTATTATGCAGGATGATGATGAGTTACTTAGGGAAGTTTATTTTTCTCTGTTGCCGCAAGAATTGCTGCTAAATGGATGCAATATATTCCTGGACTACAAAGTGATTATTAACAGCCAGAATGAAGAGATTGACCGCATAATGATTATCCTGACTGATATAACCGAACAGCGCCAGCTGGAACTGCATATGGAAGAGGAAAGAAAACTTTTAAAGATGGTTGTTAAAGTAGTAGCTTATAATAATGACTTCCAGGAGTACTGCAGCGATTACCGGAACTTCTGCTCCAAAACCGTCTGGGAACTGCTGGACAGCAGCCGGCCCCGGGAGGAGATTATTGCTGAAATTTACCGGCGAATACATACTTTCAAAGGTGGTTTTGCCCAGTTGGAAATGTTAAATCTGGTAGATAAACTGCATCAGTGTGAATCCCAAATATCAGCCAGTCAGGATGAATTTCTGTCAATGTCCAGCCAACAGTTGAAAACATTTTTCGCTTCATTAAATATGTTGGAGTGGATGGATCAGGACCTTGGCATGCTTCAGGAGATACTGGGTGAACAGTTCCTGGAGCGGGATAATTTAGTAGTTATAGATGAGGCTCAGCTATTAGAAATTAATCGAAAGGTAGTATCTACGCTCTCCCCCTGGGAATGTAATTTGTTATTACCAGATCTGCAAAAACTAATGTTCAAGCCCATGCGGGAATTATTTAAGTCCTATCCTGAAACCGTAGCCCGTTTAGCCGAAAGGCTTAATAAATCCGTATTCCCGGTGAACATAACCGGAGGCGAATTACCGGTAAATACGGAGCGGTATCGTGATT
>JAAYBS010000176.1 GCA_012718855.1 Syntrophomonadaceae bacterium | reverse complement strand
CTTAAATTAAGTGAAGAAAGGCTGGCCGAAAGTGAAGCCCGTTTAAGAGCTTTATCCGAGGCCAGTTTTGAAGGAATAATAATAAACGAAAACGGTATTTGTCTTGATGCTAATCAACAGGCAGCTGATTTATTTAAAACAAAAGTTAATTATATGAAAAACCAATCAATTTTCGATTTTGTTGCACCGGAATCAAAAGAGACCCTCAGGAGTTATGTGAATACAAATTATGAACTGCCTTTTGAATTAAATATTATTATGTCGGATGGTTCACGTCGGCTTATAGAAGTGCAGAACAGGGCATTTGTTTACCAGGGAAGAACAGTAATAGGCAGTGCGCTGCGCGATTTAAGCTTTCATCAATATGCCCGCAAGGAAATAGAGCGCAAGAACAAAAATTTGGAAGTATTATTTTATAATGTACCGGATGGGGTAGTTCGCGGTGACCTTGAACAGCGCATTATTGAGGTTAACAACCGGTTTGTAGAAATGTTTGGTTTTAAGAAAGAGGAGTGTGTAGGCCATTATTTAAATGAATTACTGATACCGGAAGATCTACAGCCTGAATATGATGCCCATTCCAGTGCAGCGCTTGAAGGAAAGGCTACTATTAAAGAAACCCGTCGCAAAACAAAAGATGGGCGTATTATAGATGTTATAGTTAAAGTATTGCCAATTCCCAATGAGGGACATTATGTGTTGTATACGGATATCAGCGAAAATAAGGCTGTGGAAAAGGTTATACAACAGCAGATAAAAGACCTGGAAGCCAAGAACTCTGAAATGGAGAGGTTTACCTATACCGTTTCGCATGATTTGCGCAGCCCGCTTGTTACTATTAAAGGTTTCTCCACCATGATACTGGAAGACCTGAAGGAAGGTAATCTGGAGCGTATACAGGGGGATTTGCAAAGAGTTATCAATGCAGCCAACAAGATGGACGAACTACTGCAGGACTTATTGGAACTCTCCCGTATTGGAAGAATGTTAAACCAATATACACGTATATCCATGAATAACCTGGTCAATGACGTAGCTGAACTGTTAAACGGACCACTTAAGGCTGCCGGGGTAGAACTGGTTATTGAGAAGGATTTGCCCGAAGTATGGGGAGATCAGTCCCGGTTAAGAGAAGTGATTCAGAATTTAATAGAAAATGCGATTAAATTTAGAGGAGAACAAAGTAATCCTGTTATTAGAGTAGGATATCATAATTATGCGGAAGAACATGTATTTTTTGTTCAAGATAATGGTATTGGTATCGATAATCAATATATAGATAAAATATTTGGCCTGTTCGATAAATTGGATAATCATTCTGAAGGTAATGGAATTGGCCTGGCTCTGGTCAAACGAATTGTTGAGTTTCATGAAGGCCGTATCTGGGTGGAATCGCCAGGAAAGGGCTATGGTTCAACTTTTTATTTTGCCCTGCCGAAACATAATGTACAAAATTAATAAAAGGAGGTAAAAACTGATGGCAGAAACTGCTCTTAATATTTTATTAGTCGAAGATAATGATGACCATGCCGAATTGGTTATGCGAAATTTATCCAGACTGGATGGTATAGATAAGATAGTTCATGTAAGTGATGGTGCTCAGGCCCTCGAATATCTATTTTGTGAGGGGGATTACATCGATAATCTTGAACCTTTACCAAATTTAATATTGTTGGATCTACGGTTACCGAAGGTTGATGGTTTAACAGTATTAAAAACCATAAAAGAGTCAGATAAACTGAGTATTATTCCTACAGTAGTTTTTACTTCATCGGAGGCAGAAAGAGATATTACCCTGGCTTATAAGTATCATGCCTACAGTTTCGTTGTAAAGCCATTAGATGCAGCCAAGTTTAAATCTTTGATGCAGAAAATCGAATGTTACTGGAGAGAATTAAACACCAACCCTATCAATGCATAAGGAAGAAGTGACAGCTTAATGACCAAACCGCTGAAAGTATTAATAATAGAAGATGATGAATCACACCTGGAATTAATAAGGCGTTCTTTTGATAGTCTGACGACAAAATTTTTCCTTGAGTTTCGTTCTACATTAAAATCGTCATTGGAATATTTGCAGGAACAGGAACCGGATATTGTGCTGTGCGACTGGAACCTTCCTGATGGGAAAGGTATGGACATTTTTAACAATAATGCTGACCATAACAAATTTCCTATAGTGATGATGACCAGTCAGGGTAATGAGGAATTAGCGGTAGAAGCCATGAAAAGCGGAGCTTTGGATTATATTGTAAAATCCCCGCAGGCTTTTGCTGATATGCCGACATTTCTGCGTCGGGGGTTACGTGAATGGCAGCACATTCTAGCCCGGCGTCATGCTGAAAGCCGACTGCGTCAGACGTTAATGCAAACGGTGGAGAGTTTCTCCATGATGGTTGAAAAGCGGGATCCTTATACTTCGGGGCATCAGAAAAAAGTTGGGAAACTGGCCTGCGCCATAGCCAGTGAAATGAATCTTGATGCGGAGCAGATTGAAGGAATTTATATTGCATCAAATCTGCATGATATAGGAAAGATATCTGTACCGGTTGAGTTTTTGAACAAACCGGGAAAATTAAACGATAAAGAAATGGATATAATAAAACTTCATCCTGAAACTGCCTAT
>JAAYBS010000175.1 GCA_012718855.1 Syntrophomonadaceae bacterium | reverse complement strand
TGTTTATGGCACAATAAAAATACAGCGAATGGCAAGTTAAAAATACAGCAGTAAATTGGAAAAAAAATCATCGCCAGCACCCCCAAAATATACTACCCTTTTTGTTGAAGAGACAAAAGGAGGTAGATAAGAAAGGATGCTAACGATGATACAACAATATCATATCAAACACTTAAACTTTCATAAAGGCAAATCCCTTAGGAGTATTGCCGAAGAGACCGGACATGATTTCAGGACTGTAAAAAAATATGCAGAGCAAACCGATTTCAATGAAATCCGAAAACCTAAAAGAGGACGACCTTCGAAGCTTGACCCGGTAAAACCGATAATTGACGCCTGGCTTAAAGAAGACCTGAACCGGCCAGTTAAACAACGGCACACTGCTCGGCGCATCTACGACCGGCTGTGTGATGAACATCAGGATATATTTAATGCTTGTGAAAGAACTGTTCGCACTTATGTATCTGCCAGAAAAAAAGAACTATACGGTGAAGAAGAAGGCTACCTTCCCCTGGAACACCCAGCAGGAGAAGCGCAGGTAGACTTCGGCGAAATCGTCATGATTGAGCAAGGCCAGAAAGTCAAAGGATATGAATTAATTCTTTCGCTGCCGTATAGTAATGCTGGGTATCCCCAGATATTTCGGGGTCAGAACCAGGAATGCCTGTTAACCGGACTAAAAGACATATTTGAATATTTAGAGCATGTTCCCCGGATAATCTGGTTTGATAATATGTCAGCGGCAGTTGCTGGTATTGGGGAAAAAGGAGAGCGGAAACTAGTAGACCAATTTTACCGCTTCGCCCTCCACTACGGCTTTAAGCCCCAATTTTGCAACCCCGGTAAAGGGCACGAAAAAGGCCATGTTGAAAACAAGGTGGGTTACAGCCGCAGGAACTACTTTGTACCCGAACCCAGTTTTAGTGATATTGAAGAATTTAACCAGGGACTTTTTGCCGTGGCTGAAAAAGACCACTGCCGGAAACATTACCGTAAAGGCCGGGTAATAAATGAGCTTCTCCAAGATGACCTTACAGCCATGCTACCCCTGCCGGCCAAACCATTTACGATCGGCCGTATGCAGAAATTATCGGCCAACAAATACGGCAAAGTCTGTGTTGATACAAACGTATATTCCGCATCACCCCAGGTGGCAAATAAAGAACTATATATGAGGCTAGGTGCCCATCAGGTGGAACTATTAAACGAACAATACCAGCCTATCGTAAAACATAAACGATTATATGGCCAGAATCAGGAACTAATGGATTGGCTGCCTTACCTAACTACACTGGCCAAACGCCCTAATGCTTTGAAATATACTGGATTTTATCGCGAACTACCTGACCCCTGGCAGGACTATTTTAATAATCTGGATTACGCGGAAAAAAAGAAGAGCCTAAATCTTTTAGTACGTATGATAACCGAAACAGATATGGATACAGCAACCATATGCTTGCTGGAGACATTAGATTCCGGCAAAGCAGATGCTGACAGTATCCTGTTAAGCTACCGCCGATTAACCGAACCAACCTTTAATGATTTTTTGCCGTTATTATCTGCCGGCATAAATTCACCGGCAATATATACTCCTGATCTGACCTGCTATGATACTTTCCTGAAAGCAGGTGAGTGCAGATGAAAGAATTGATTAAAGACTATTGCAAGCAATTACGCTGGGGGAACAGCATAGTACAGAACTATGCAGATATTAAGGCTGATACCCACGAAGAGTTTCTGGCTAAACTTTTAGAAATAGAGGTTAAGGGACGGGAATTAAACCGTAAAAACCGCTGTTTAAGACAAGCCGGTTTTGATGTAATAAAAACCTTTAATGGCTACAGTTTTGATCATATTGAGATACCGGCATCAATACCATTAGATGATTTGAAAACTGCAGCCCTCCTAAAAAACAGGGAAAACCTGATTCTATATGGCCCGGTGGGAACGGGCAAAACCCATATGGCTACCGCCATCGGTGTAGAAGCCTGTAATCAAGGAAAGAAGGTGGGATTTTATAGAACATCAACCCTGGTCAACGAGTTAAATGATGCTCAAAATGCTGGTAATCTGGGCAAAATGCTAAAGCAACTGGCGAAGCTGGATTTACTAATTTGCGATGAATGGGGTTATATTCCCCTGGATCGCCAGGGTGCGCAGCTACTCTTTCAGGTAGTAGCTGATTGCTATGAAAAACGCAGTATTATTATCACTACCAACTTAGAGTTTAGTAAATGGAATGGCATATTCTACGATGAGAAGTTAACCAGTGCGATTATTGACCGCTTAATCCACCATAGTCATCTACTGGTTTTTGGTGGACAAAGCTACAGACTTACACATTCCACGATAAGGAAATAGTGGAAACTGGGGTGCTGGATTTATTTTTTGCCGTTTGATGTATTTTATACTTGCCAAACACATC
>JAAYBS010000014.1 GCA_012718855.1 Syntrophomonadaceae bacterium | reverse complement strand
CAGAGTCAGGTAACGTCAGGTTCTAAAAATGATTAAATAAACCCCGAATCTGTACTATCTCTCTTTAAATTCCGGTTTACGCTTTTCAAAAAATGCATGAATAGCTTCGTTTTGATCTTCGGTTCCACAACAGAAGATAGTCTGAACTTGTTCCAGCAGCAATCCGCCAGCCAAACTGCTGTCCATCGAAGCATTAATGGCCTTTTTACCGAAACGCACTGCCCATGGAGGATTGTCGATAATCCTTTGTGCCAGTTTTTCAGTTCTTTCATATAGCTGTTCACGGGGAACCACTATTTCCACAAAACCAATATCTCTTGCTTCACGACCGTCAATTTCCTCACATGCCAGGATAAGGCGTTTGGCTTGTCCTGGTCCAACCAGTCTTGGCAAACGCTGACTTCCACCCATATCAGGTGATAATCCAAATCGAACTTCCGGTATGGCAAAGATGGCATCTTCGGCAGCAACTCTAATATCACAGGCGCAGATCATTTCAAAACCGGCTCCGTAACACAAGCCATGCACAGCAGCAATTACTACCGGATTCATTTCCTGCCAACGTCCGTAAACCCGTTGCAGCCAGTTGATATTATCTGCCACCGAGAGAGAATCGGCCTTTTCCAGATCTCGCAGGTTAATTCCGGCTGAAAAATGATCGCCGTCGGCCTTGATAATTACTACCCTGATGTCACGATTAGCCTCGATTTCATCCTGCACCAGCATGATTTCTTTCCAAGGGGCAAACCCCATCATGTTCATACGCTCCGGTCGATTGAGAGTAACATAAGCAATGGGACCCTTTACTTCGAGGTTATAATATTCATATTTTGACATGCCTTCAACTCCCTTCTTGGAATTATTATAATGCAAAATATTAAATATACGAAATAATTCTCTGCTGATTTATTTATCAGGTATGACACAGCGGGTAGGGTAATAATTTTACGTAGATAAAGCTAACCGATTTAATATACAATATGATAGAAGTAGAATGTAATAATGGGGAGAGCAGATGGCAGAGAACAATATTCGCAGTATGTTTGTCGTAAATCCGGCTTCCGCTAATGGACGAACCCGTAAGACCTGGACACAATTGGAGAAGTTTTTAAAACAAAATTATATAACTTTTGCGGTCAGCATGACCAGTCGGCCTTGGGAAGCTATAGAGCTTACCCGTAAGGCATTACGGGATGGCTATGAGCATATTATTGCCGTGGGCGGGGATGGTACCCTTAATGAAGTGGTAAATGGCTTTTTTGATGATCAAGGTATTTTAATAAATGATTCAGCACACCTGTCCATGATTCCCATGGGAACCGGGGGAGATTTTGCCCGTATGATGCAATTCTCCAATCAACCGGAAAATATAGTCCGCTTGTTTTTAAATCCTAAGACTATGAAATGTGACCTGGTGCGGGCTACATTTACCAGTTGGCAGGCAGAACCAACCTGCCGCTATTTTATTAATATTGCTGATGTAGGGTTGGGCAGCGATACTGTTTTTAGAGTAAATCGCAACAGCAAAATTATGGGGGGAGCGTTATCATTTTTGGTTGGCGCAGTTACTTCCATTATTGCTTTTAAAAACGTATCTTTACAGGTAACCATAGATGACCGGAATGTTTATACGGGTGAGTCCTGTTTGGTAGCGGTTGGCAATGGACAATATTTTGGCGGGGGTATGAGGGTAACCCCCAAGGCAATAATTAATGACGGCTGGCTGGATATTATAGTAGTAGAGGGTCTGGGCAAGCTTGAATTAATGAGCAACATTATTCCCATTCGCAAGGGCGAGCATTTAAAAAACCCACGGGTACATTATTATACAGGTAAAAAGGTTATGATTGAATCGCAGGACAACTTGTATTTTGAAATGGATGGGGAAACTCCCGGGCAGGGGGACCTGACATTTGAAATATTGCCAGCGGCTATGAATTTGATTGTATAGAGGAAGGAGAACTTTTTGTTTAACCGTCAGTGGAAAGCTCCTATATATGAGGCATTAGGTGATTATCAGTCAATATCTCCATTGCGGTTGCACATGCCCGGACATGCAGGTGGACTGGGGTTTGAGATGGAGGAGTTCAGGTTAATCGGCAACTATGATGTTACTGAGGTACCCGGTTTGGACGATTTGCATATGTCACAGGAGGTTATTGAAGAGGCCAGGAGTTTGCTGGCAAAGGCTTATGGGGCTAAGGAAAGTCTTTTTTTAGTTAACGGGGCCAGTTCTGGCATACACGCATTATTTCTAAGTTTTAACCCTGATGATGAGGTCCTGGTTCCACGTAATGCCCACCGATCTTTTTACAGCGCTATGGTTTTGTCCGGTATCCGGCCTATTTATATCCCGGTTGAATATCAGCCCGAACTGGATGTGGCCCTGGGGGTCACCGAGAAACAGGTGGATATTCTGCTGGCAGAAGACCAGCAGGTAAAAGCAGTTTTTGTTACCAGTCCCAGTTATTTTGGTACTACCGGCCCAATCGAAGCAATTGCCCGGAAGGTTCATCAAAAGGGAATTCAGTTATTGGTGGATGAAGCCCATGGAGCCCATTTTGCTTTTCATGATGCTTATCCAACTCCTGCTCTGCATGATGGAGCAGATGCAGTCGTAAATGGCATGCATAAAACTTTGCCGGTATTAAATCAGGGGGCTGCTTTACATGTAGCGGAGAACTTCCATGATTTTGCCCGCCTGAGGTCTGCCTATAGTTTATTAACTACTACCAGTCCCTCCTATCCCATTCTGGCTTCCATAGATCTGGCCCGGGCCTACATGGTGGAAAAAGGAAAAAGCCGGCTGGAAACTGCCAATCAACTTGCTAAACAGTATCGGGAAAAAATAAATAGCTTACCGGGACTTCGTTGTTATGGTGATGAGTTAACCAGGTTTGAAGAAGTAACTGGTTATGACCCTTTGAAAATAATAGTTTCCTTTCCCGGGCTTACTATCAGTGGGTGGGAAGTCGCCCGAAAACTAAGGGAACAATATGATATACAGGTGGAAATGGCCCAGGAAAAATTTATCCTGGCCATGATGTCCATGTTTCATGAACATTCTCATTGGGAAAGATTTTATCAGGCATTAAAAAATATAACGCCTGTTTATCAAGGCCGCAACGAGAAAGAAGGTATAGCCAAAGTTCCAGTTAAACCAACTGTACTTATGACTCCACGGGATGCTTTTATAGCACCCAAAAGGCAGATACCATTAAAGGAAAGTTCCGGTTGTATAGCCGGTGAGAGTGTAGCTGTTTATCCACCCGGTATCCCCGTTTTGTTGCCGGGGGAATTAATTACTCCCGAGATACTGGATTATCTTTTTTATATTAGAAACAGGAAATTACATATTCAGGGACCCCAGGAAAGTAGTTTAAATAGTATACTTATAATAGATGATTAGTATGAAGTAACTGAAGGTGTAGGATGAGCAGAAAAGGATTGTTTATAAGCCTGGAGGGAATTGATGGCTGCGGCAAGAGCAGTTTGAAGACGGAACTGGAAGAATTTCTGCAGCCATATTCACCAGTAAGTATAAGAGAACCGGGAAGTACGGTTATCTCGGAACAGATCAGACAACTGCTGCTGGATTGTCGTAATGATAATATTGGAGATAGAACTGAAGCCATGCTGTATGCCTCAGCCCGTTGTCAGCTAGTCGATGAGATAATTCAACCGTCGTTGTCGTCAGGCCGCTTAATTTTAGCGGATCGTTATATTGATTCCACTATCGCCTATCAGGGGTATGGCCGAGGGCTTAAGCTGGATTTTTTATATAACCTGAATCAATTGTGTACTGGCGGCATTGAACCGGATTTAACGCTGTTATTGGACCTTGACCCGCTGGTTGCATTGGATAGAAGGGCCGATGGTCGCCCTGATCGATTGGAACAGGAAGGCCTGGAGTTTCAAACCCGTGTACGGGAAGGTTATTTGCAGATTGCTCAGACCAATCCCGCCCGGGTTAAAGTGATTGATGCGTCACAGCCGCAGGTTCTGGTAAAGACCATGGCTATAGAATATATAAATGAATTGATGCAGAGGCACAACTGGTCTGAATAGGGGGCAAATATCCATGAAGATTGACCGGGATAAAAGGGGACTTAACAATTTTTCGGCAGTTACCCGCAAAAATCAGGTAGAGGTGCCCCGGAAAGAGTCGACCACATTTAATGATGAGTTATACCAGCGTCAGGAGGCCGAAGGGCGTTTTCGCATGCAGGAATTGCTTCGAGAGATGGATTGCCTGACGCAGAGATTAAATAAAAGTCTGACGGTTAATGATTTGATGTTATATAAGAAACTGGTAAAGCAGTTTTTGCAGGAAGCCATCTCGAAGGCCTATAACCTGAATCAACAACCGGGACGCAGTCGCAGAGGAAGGTCAATACTGGTTACAATTAAGACGGTTGACGAGGAAGTGGAACAACTATTGGATGATTTTGTCCGCCAAAAGAGTGATCCGGTAGAAGTATTGGAAACTCTGGATAAAATTCGTGGCATGCTTATAGATTTAATGGCTTAAACGGTTATAACCGGGGAGTTAAGAAATGATGATAACTACATTGGATAAGATAGTTGGACAACCTCGGGCAGTTGACCTGTTGTCCCGCAGTCTGGAAAATGAAAATATAAGCCACGCCTATTTATTTACTGGTCCTCCCGGAGTAGGTAAAATGACTACTGCTCTGGCCTTTGCCCGGGCTATTATTGCCAAAGGGGACCGGGATAGCGATTTGTTTTTTCAGGAAGGGTTACATCCGGATTTATTAGTAATCGAAGTACCGGAGGGTAACAGTTTTATTTTAAAAGAACAGATAAGCAAGGAACTTATACCCTGGATAGGAGTAAAACCATACCGGGCCAAACATAGAGTGGTAATAATCAGAGATAGTCAGTTAATGCGTAAGGAATCGGCTAATGCTTTACTGAAAACTTTGGAAGAACCGCCCTCTTATGGAGTGATTATTCTATGCGCTGATGTTGATGCGATCACGGAGACGATTATTTCACGCTGCCAGATAGTAAGATTTTATACCCTGGCCCAGGAAATAATATCCAGTGTATTAGTGTCTGCAGGGGTGGAAGAAGACAAAGCTTACCGCGCCGCCTTATTAAGTCAGGGTAATCTGGAGTTGGCCGAAAAATTTTCCCGGCAGGATAACGAGGAACAGCTATGGGAGTTAGCCGGCCAAAGTATTACTTCGCTGGCCGGCCCTGATAGGTTAGCAATTTTTGATACGGCTGACCGGATAAAGGAAAACCTTGAGTTCATGGCCGGTATGATGGAAACTATATTAAGAGATGTAATGGTTTACAAGCAAACCGGGCAGAGTAATCTGCTCATTATTCCCCAGAACAGTACTCTGGCAGACAGCCTGCCGCCTCTGGATTATGAGCGTGCGCGTCAGGCTCTGGAGCGTATCAGAGTATTAAAAGAATATATACGTTATTACTTAAATAAGTCATTGATCAGTATTCACATTGCCAGGGAAATATATCAGGTCTGGCAATAGGAAAGCCAGGATGGTTTTGACCAATATTTATAAGGCAGTTCAAGTTTGGAAATACACTGCCAAGGTGAAATAGAGGAGGGTTATTAATGGCCTGGGTAGCAGGAATAAGATTTAAGCCGGCCGGTAAAATATATCATTTTGCCTGTGATGATATGGATTTGGAAGCAGGCGATGCAGTTATAGTGGAGACTATCAGAGGAATTGAGTATGGAATAGTAGTTTCCGGTAAACGTGATATTCCGGAGGACCAATTAGTACTTCCGTTAAAGCCGGTAATTCGCAAAGCCACTGCTGAGGATAGTATTGTATATGAAAACAATTGCCAAAAAGAACAGGAGGCGCTGGACACTTGTCGGCGCAAAGTCAAAGAACACCGTTTACCCATGCGGTTAATTGATGTGGAATATACTTTTGATAACGGTAAAATTATTTTCTATTTTACCGCTGAAGGTCGGGTGGATTTTCGTGAGCTGGTTAAAGACCTGGCGGCCATATTTAAAACCCGTATTGAGCTAAGACAAATAGGGGTTCGGGATGAAGCAAAAATGCTGGGCGGAATAGGGGCCTGCGGGCGAATTTTATGCTGTCATAATTTTCTGGGTGATTTCGAACCCGTTTCCATTCGTATGGCCAAAGAACAAAATTTATCTCTTAATCCTACTAAAATTTCGGGGATATGCAGCCGACTCATGTGTTGTTTGAAGTATGAGTCTGAAATGTATGAGATTAAAGGGGAGGACGGTAATTGTGGAGCAAACTGTCCAGGAATTAAAGCAGCTCATGCGGGAGATGATGCTTGAGATTGGCGAGCTGAAAGAACGGATTATTTATCTGGAAAGAGAAGTTGCCCGTAGAGAAACACCCCCTGCTACTACCAGCCGGGAAAAGATACAAATTCAAGGGGAAAGTTATGAAGGAATAGGCCGGATTTACAGCGAGGGTTATCATATTTGTCCGTTTGAGTACGGCCAGCCTCGGAATGAAGATTGCTTATTCTGTATTGCTTTAATGGAAAAGGGGTAATCAGGTGGCAGATAATAGCTCAGCATGGACTGATGCAGATGAAACAGTTGATGAGCTGTTGCTGGGCGGGCTGAAAGTCATACAGTCCCGTTCCGGTTATCGATTTTCTATTGATGCAGTATTATTAGCCAATTTTGTGGATGTAAATCAGGTAACCAGTGTGACTGATTTGGGTACAGGCAGTGGAGTCATTGCTCTGTTGCTGTATTGGCGACTTCCGTCTGCACAGATTACCGGTATTGAAATTCAGCCTGATATGTGTAATAGGGCAGAACGCAGTTTGCAGCTTAATCGCTGTACTGATCACATCAGGATTATAGCCGGTGACATCCGTCATATTGAGCAGCTAATACCACCGGAAAGTATGGATTTAGTAGTCAGCAACCCTCCGTATTATGGTTGTAAAGAGGGGAAAATAAGTCTGAATCAGGAAAAAGCCATAGCCCGGCATGAAATCTGTATGGATTTATCTGATCTGATCAATGCGGCCAGATATCTGCTGAAACCCCGGGGCAGATTTTCATTTATCCAGCCTGCCCGGCGTCTGTCCCTTCTGCAGGAAAACTTAGCCCGACAGCATATGAATTTAAAACGAGTACGAATGGTACATTCCTTTAAGGATCGTGAGCCTTCGATGGTGCTGGTGGAGGCAGAAAAAGATGGAACCGGTAATACAGTGATTATGGACCCGCTGGTAATATACCAATCGCCAGGGGTATATGGTGAAGAAATCCTGCAAATTTATCGGGGACAAGGCTAACATCTTGGAACAGCGAATCGGGAGTTGATAATTATGCCAGGAAAACTATATATTTGTGGAACCCCGATTGGTAATATGGAAGATGTAACTATAAGGCTTTTAAAAACTTTAAGGAAAGTAGATATAATTGCTTGTGAAGATACTCGTCACACCATCAAACTGCTGAACCGTTATCACATCAAAAAACCTTTGATAAGTTATCATCAACATAGCGATCAACATAAAGAAAACTATTTAATTGAGCTTCTGGTCAGTGGAAAAAATGTGGCTCTGGTAACTGATGCCGGTATGCCTGGTATTTCAGATCCGGGAACCCAACTGATAAAAAGTGTTATCCAGGCTGATATTGAAATAGAAATAATACCTGGGCCGTCGGCAGTAATTGCTGCCTTGACCTTGTCGGGAATGGATACGGATAATTTTGTTTTCATGGGATTTCTACCCGTAAAAGCCGGACAAAGGCGGACGGCATTGCAGGAACTGGAGCAGGAGAGTAAAACCATAGTCTTTTATGAAGCCCCGCATCGACTGCAGAATCTATTACAAAATATTATTGAGGTCATGGGCAGTGGACGACAAATTGCCATAGCCCGTGAACTAACCAAAATACATGAGCAGGTATTTCGGGGCACGGTAGAGGAAGCCCGGGAGTACTTTCAGCAAAACCAACCCCGGGGAGAATTGACCATCGTATTGGCTGGAAAAGTTGCAGAAATCCGACCAGCTTCTCTTGATGAAATAGCGGTTGAAGTTCAGCAGCTTATTGATAGCGGAATGAATAAAAAAGAGGCCCTCAAGCAGAAGGCCCGCGAATACGGAATTAGCAAATCCGTATTGTATAACTATGTAGAAAATTGTCGAATATGATAGATTAATTAACCTACCTGTTTACCCAGTTCAGTCATGCAGCTTCTGCAAAGGTTTTTGCCTTTGTAATTAATAACCTCTTCTGCATTACCGCAGAAAATACAGGCCGGTTCATATTTGCGCAGTATAATTTTTTCATTATCGACGTAAATTTCCAACGCATCCTTTTCCTCGATACCCATGGTTCTTCTTAATTCTATGGGTATTACTATACGGCCCAACTCATCAACTTTTCTTACCACACCAGTAGACTTCATCATAAAAAATATTCCTCCATTCATTAAGCCTTACACAACAAAACTATACCAAGACTCCCAATTTAAGTCAAGTATTTTTCAACAAATAAAGACAAAATGAGGGCATATAAGGTTTTAATGGGGGGAAATGTAACCGTATCCAAACAATTTTGGGATTATAGCTTGGCTATAATGTAAAAATAGGATATGGAAGTAAAGATGTGGTAAACTATAGCTTATAAATAATGCCTGAAGGTTAGTACCGGATTAACCGGTTTACTTATAGAAGCCATCAATATTTTAAGGAGGGACTTTTTTGAAACAGGAAAATCGATTTTATATTACTACCCCCATATATTATCCCAGTGATAATTTACACATTGGACATGCTTATACTACGGTAGCAGCTGATTGTGTGGCCCGATTCAAACGTATGCAGGGTATGGAGGTATTTTATTTAACCGGCACTGATGAGCACGGACAAAAAATTGAAAAAGTGGCTCGTGAGCACGGCAAACAACCGATTGAATATGTGGATGGTATAGTCAGCAATATTAAAAAACTTTGGGATACCCTGCTGATTACCAATAATGATTTTATTCGTACCTCGGAGGCTCGTCACCAGGAAGTAGTACAGAAACTATTTCAAAAAGTCTATGATCAGGGTGATATCTATATCTCTGAGTATGAAGGCTGGTATTGTACTCCCTGCGAAACCTTTTTTACCGAACGGCAATTACAGGAAGGCAAATGCCCTGATTGCGGACGTGAAGTAGAGTTAATAAAAGAAGAAAGTTATTTTTTCCGTATGGGTAAATATGCCGGGCAATTATTGGAACATATAGAGAATAACCCTGATTTTATTCAACCCCCTTCCCGGCGTAATGAAGTAGTCAGTTTTATTAAGCAGGGCCTGGAAGATTTATGCGTTTCCCGTACTACTTTTTCCTGGGGGGTTCCGGTTCCTTTTAATGATAAACATGTAGTCTATGTATGGTTTGATGCTCTGATTAATTACTTAAGTGCCATTGGCTATACCAGTGATGAAGATTTATTTAACAAATTCTGGCCGGCTGATATACACCTGATGGCCAAAGATATTCTTCGCTTTCATGCCATTATCTGGCCAACCATGTTAATGGCAGCTGGTTTGCCTTTACCCCGCAAAGTTTTTGCTCATGGGTGGATTATGCTCGAAGGTGGAAAAATGTCGAAATCCAAGGGTAATGTGATCGACCCGGTGGAATTGACCAGCAAATATGGTATTGATGCCGTACGCTACTACCTGGTAAAAGAGCTCAGCTTTGGACAGGACGGTATGTATTCAGAAGAATTGCTGGTTAACCGCATAAATTCTGATCTGGCCAATGACCTGGGGAACCTGATCAGCCGCACTACAGCTATGATAATTCGCTATTTTGATGGCAATTTACCGGCTGCGGATATTACTGAACCGGTAGATGCAGAACTTAAGGAAGCTGCCCGTACAGCTTATGAAGAAGCTACCGAAAAACTTGATAACCTGGATTTTTCAGCTTATGTGATTGCTGTTCTCAAACTGGTGTCCAGAGCTAACAAATATATAGATGAAACTGAACCATGGAAGTTGGCCAAACAGGAAGAAAGTAAAGCTCGTCTGGCTACGGTAATGTATAATCTGGCTGAATGTATCCGTATAGCACTTTTACTTTTGGCTCCAACTATGCCGACTTTGCCTGGTCGGGCCAACCAGCAGATTAACTTATTTGATGATATTGAACATTTACGTTGGGAAGAGGCTGGAAAGTGGGGACTGGCCCGTCCCGGAACGCAGGCTGTCAAAGGCGAGTCACTAT
>JAAYBS010000013.1 GCA_012718855.1 Syntrophomonadaceae bacterium | reverse complement strand
GGTTGCAGCTTTATTTGCTTGCGGGTACGACGGGTAATAAACTCCAGGTTCTTTTCATCATTTTCAATATATTGCAGAAGTTCCGGATTAGCTTCACAGACAACTGTATTACTCTCCACATATCCCATGTTGGCAAGTTTTCTCTTTACTTCGCAAGCCATAGCAAACAAATTGATAGTTCTGCCCCGGCCATTACAGGTGGTGCATTCATCAGTGAAAAACTCAGATACGCCATAGCGTGATTTTTTACGCGTCATTTCCAGAAAGCCTAAACCAGTCATACCTATTACACGGGTATGCGCCTTGTCTTTTTCCAGTTCCCGACGCAAAACTGTAATAACTTCCTCCTGGTGATGCTTGTCTTTCATATCAATAAAATCTATCAGTATGATGCCGCCTATACTGCGTAACCGCAGCTGGCGAGGTATTTCCACCGCTGCTTCCATATTCAATATATGAACCGTATCCTCAAAATCATCTTTTCCGGTAAACTTGCCGCTATTAACATCAATTACAGTCATAGCTTCGGTCTGATCAAAAATCAGATACCCTCCGCTTTTCAGCCATACCTTGCGCCGCAGGGAGCGTCTGATATCCTTTTCCAGACCGTGGGTTTCAAATAAATCTCCCTCCTCAAACTGAACCGTGAAGGAAAAGGCCGTCTTTTTGCTATTCATGTAATTTACTATTTTTTCTTTGAGTTTATGATTATTAATGATCACTTTAGAAATGTCGGCATCCAGATAATCTCGCAAAGTTCTTTCCAAAACATCGATATCCTCATAAATCAGACTGGGGGCGCGTTTCTTCTCAAAGCGTCCCCGTACTTCATTCCACACCTTCAGCAAGACTTGCAATTCATCCAAAACATCCTCATCTTCAGCCTCCAGGCAGGCAGTACGAAAAATCAGACCAACATTATCCGGTTTGACTTGCTCCACCAAAATCCGTAAATGTTCTCGGCGTTTATCACTGGTAATTTTGCGCGAAATGGATATTTCACTCTGACAGGGCAGCAAAACCAAATAATGTCCGGGAATGGTAATATCTCCGGTAACCCGTGCACCTTTTTCGGAAAAGGCCTCTTTTTTAACCTGAACCATAATCTCCTGTCCGCTTTTAACGGCATCATAAATATTGCGACTTCTCTTTTGTCCTCGTCCGCCTACATCGCCGGCATAAAGAAATGCATTCCTGGACATGCCGATATCAACAAAAGCGCAGGATAAGCCGGGAATAATATCTTTGACCTTGCCTTTGTAAATATTGCCGACATTTTCATCCTGATCAGCCCAGAACACTTCAGCCAGACGGCCATCTTCAACTATAGCCACCCGGGATTCCCAGGGATATATTTCTGCAATTATTTCCCTATTCAAAAACCTTCACCTTTTCCAGCGGAGAATAGAATCGCTCCCCAACTTTAATATAATTGCCCTGCCGATAAACATCAATTACTAAACTACTATCCAAACCAGTTTGCTGCATCATATCTAAAAGTTCGTCGTAACGGATATTTACCGGTTCACCACTGCTAACCCATAAAATAATTTTGGTCTCCAATTCATTATTAATTAGCTCTATTTTATAAATACCCTTCTTCAGGTCTTTGTCAATACCTTTTTTCTTGCCCCGACTTTTTACCGTTAAAATATCCTGGTTTAAGACCTGGTCCCTCCAGGCTGACACATCAAAATTATCACTATTTATAACAAATACATAGGCGGTAGCATTGATAACTTTCATTAATGCCGGGGTTGACTGCTCAATTTTACTGGCCTGGTTAATCTTAATAGCCGGTGGCAGGACCACATTCATTTTACTGACAAAATCTTCAATACTCATGGGAGCAGCCAGTTCCAAATCAAAATATTCCCTTTGCCCCCATAACCCTACCGGCAAAACCGTACCCATTGATAAGCGGATATGAGGGTTAAAACCTTCACTGAGTGCATAAGGAATATTCCCTCTCCTTAAGGCCCTTTGTATTACATTCATCATATCCAGATTAGATAGAAATCTAAGTTCTGATTTAACTTCATATTCAACTCTGATGCGCAAAATTATCCCCCCCTCGGATATCCAGATCAACTTCCAGGGAGGTACATACTCCGCACCCCGTGCATCCCACCTGCCGGCAATCCGGTGACAATACCACTGCCATGGCCAGTTCATTTTCCTCAATCAGAAACTCTTTCGTAACTCCGATATCGATAAAATCCCAGGGCATTATTTCTGAGTAAGAGCGTGGTCTGGTTACATAAAAATCAGGCTCTACCTGACATTCATTAAAAGCTTGCATCCAGCGTTCAAAGGAAAAATACTCCGACCATCCATCAAAGCGGGCGCCCTTTTGCCAGGCAGTCAGGATTACCTTGCCAAGTCGCCGGTCGCCCCGGGCAATTACTCCCTCCAGATAACTGGTTTGACTGTCATGGAAACTAAGCTTGATATGCTTGCGTTTACTTTTTTTCATCCAGGCAATTTTTTCTTCCAGTTCAGCAATACTGTTCTGTGGTTGCCACTGAAACGGCGTGTGAGGCTTGGGTACAAAACAGGCCATACTGGCCCTTATTTCTACCGGTCGACGCGAATACTGATTGCCAACCCTTTTCACCTCATCCAGCAAAGTCAGGATTCCGTCCAAATCCTCGCGGGTCTCAGTGGGCAAACCAATCATAAAGTATAATTTAAGCGCCATCCAGCCCGACTTAAAGGCAGCTTCAACCGCAGCTAATAACTGCTCCGTGTCAACATTCTTATTTATCACATCGCGTAATCTCTGACTGCCAGCCTCCGGTGCCAGGGTCAAAGTAGTTTTGCGCACCTTTTGCACTTCATTGGCCAGTTCAATTGAGAAAGCATCCACCCGTAAAGAAGGCAGTGCTACTCCTATCCCGCGCGGGCCATGTTCTGCCACCAAACCTTTTACCAGCTGGTCAACTGCAGAATAATCCAGGGTACTCAGTGAAGCCAGGGATATTTCCTCATACCCGGTATGCAGCAATTGGTTACGGGCTTGCTCAGTTAAAGTATCCATACTCCTTTCCCGGGTAGGACGATATACCATGCCGGCATGACAAAAACGGCAACCGCGCTGACAACCGCGCATAACTTCCAATACGGCCCGATCATGAATAATTTCCATATAGGGTAAAATTGGTTTATCCGGGTAATAGGCCTTATCCAAATCTGCTACCACGCGTTTGCGTACTACGGATGGTACCTCAGTATATAAAGGCTGTCTGGACTTAATGGTATTATCCGGTAAGTACTCTACACCGTATAGTTGCGGTATATATATACCTTCAATTGCAGCCAGTTTAAGCAAACATTCCTGACGGTTTAAATGCCGGTGATTATAATAAGCATCCAGAAATTCCGGCAGCACTTCTTCCCCGTCCCCTATAAAGAATACATCTATAAAGTCGGCAAACGGCTCCGGATTAAAAGCTACCGGTCCGCCAGCCACTATTAAAGGATCATCTTCTCCGCGCTGTTCTGATTTAAGCGGAATACCGCTTAAGTCCAACATGTTTAGAATATTTGTAATGGAAAGTTCATATTGCAGGGAAAAACCTACAATATCAAAATCAGCTAATGGCCGAAACGACTCCAATGAATATAACGGAACATTTTCCTCCCGCATTATAGCTTCCATATCAGGCCAGGGGGCATAGCTGCGCTCCATTATGTGATCTGTTTTTTCATTTATTAGACCGTATAATATCCTGCCTCCAATATGAGACATGCCAATCTCATAAACATCAGGAAAAGCAAATACCATTTTGGTACGGCTGGTTTCCCATTCTTTTTTTATAATATTTAATTCATTTCCGGCATAACGGGCCGGTTTGCTAACCCGGGGCAATATATCGCGATAAAGCTTGTCCTTCATTTTATCCTCCCTGCAGGCAGGTTTAGTGTATATCATTAGTTATTCTATCATAAATTATAAACTCATAACCAACTGCATATATTCCAGTCAAATTTCAACCTAAAAATCCTGCAGGCGTACCCGGGGGCCTTTTTCCAGTAAACCTTCAATCAGCTCCGCTTCACCCAGCATCTTTTCGGCTCCATAGTCAGCGTTAACAATAATCACCAGCATATAAAAAGACGGTTTGCTACACGCCAGTAAATCTTTTACTTCTGTATCGGGACGGCTGACAAAATGCCGGGCGGGCATCATACCTTTTTGAGCCAGCTGCCCCTTTTTATTAACCAGATAACGCATAAATGCATAGCTCAGCAGTTTATCTTCGCGACGAGCGGCCATAAACAGCATTATTGCTACTATTATCAGGTTCAGCGCCGATAGATTAAAACCGGTCAGGTCCAGGGAACTAAGATTCAACGTGGATAAATTAATTTTAAGAAAATATAAGCCGGTTATAAAAAGAGCTGCGGCTATGCTTTTACCCAAAAAGGCAGCACGAGCCGTTGCTTTCTTGAAACCAATCAGCGGTGATACAGCTGACCGCAAAATTCTGCCCCCATCCAAAGGCAGGGCCGGTAATAAATTAAAAATTCCCAGCAACAGATTTATAACCACAAAGAGTTGCTGATAAGTATTAGGGTTAACCGGCAGAAAATAAAAAAAGGCCGCCAGCAACAAACTGGTGACTGGCCCAGCCACAGCTATATAAAACTCTTTACCCGGCTCCAGAGCCAAAAATCCTTCTACATGCGCCTGACCGCCAAAAGGCCATAATTCAATTTCGGTTACCTTAATACCGGAACCGATGGCTACCAGGGTATGCGCCATTTCATGTATTAACACGGCCAGAACAATTAGTAATATTTCCCGTCCCAATCCCAGAAGGGTATATACCATCAGCAGCAACATGAATAAATAATTTACTTTTATACTTACACCGACAATGCTGCCCAGCTTCATAACTAGTTAAACAAATTACCGGGATTTACTGCTCCATCCGCATCCTTTAATTCAAAATACAAGTACTCCGAAGTTTTGCCCAGGACATCACTTTTATCTACCTGTTCCCCAACCTCAACCAAAACCTCTTTTAAACCGCTATAAGAAGAAATATAGTTTTGCTCATGCTGTATCAAAACTTTCCCCCCGTTTTTCTCCCAGCTTAATTTAACCACTTTTCCAGATAAAACCGGTCGTACCAGAGTATTAGGTTCAACCATTACGCTAACCCCGGGAGAAAATCCAGGTTTATTTGATGCTTCATTCAGATAAGGACCAAAACCCTGCTCAACTTCTACAATCTGACAGGGAGGTTGTAAAGAGGTCAGGCTGATAACCGGAACTGGTTCTGAAGCTCTTTTAATATTTTTAATAACTTCTGCAACCTGTTCTTGCAGATGATAATCTTTCAAAATATAGTCACTTAAAACTACGCGAACATAATCACTGCTGCTATGTCCTGACTGAACGATTAATCCTACAATTACAACTGTAATTAGCACGGCCAGCATTCTTATCCGGAAACTTCCCAACATCATTATCATCACCCCGAAACAGTCTTTGTCCATCCATCACCTGTTAATAGCAAAATAACTATTAAATATATATCAACATATGGGCTGAAATATTCCATTAACGGTTGCGATAAAATGTTTATAAATTAGATATTTTAATAATGTAATATATTGTGTAGAATAAGATTAACTAAAAAAGGAGGGGTTACCGTGAAAACCAGAATAACTGAATTGTTTGGAATTGAATATCCTATTATCTGTGGTGGAATGTTGTGGTTATCTACTCCGGAATTATGTGCGGCTATTTCAAATGCGGGCGGATTAGGAAATATTACTGCCTGTAATTATGATACCGGCGAACAATTAAGAGAAGCCATTCAAAAAACCCGTCAACTAACCAGCAAACCAATTGGAGTTAACATCACCCTGTTACCCTCCATGCGTTTCACCGAAGAAATATTTGATGACTTTTTCCGGGTATGCGCAGAAGAAAAGGTCGAAGGTATTGAAGTATCAGGTAAACCTGCTATTAAATATCTGGATATGCTGCACAAAAACGGTGTAAAAGTTATGCACAAAGTAGGCGCAGTTCGTCATGCGTTAAATATTGAGCGTTTTGGATACGATGCTGTTATCGCTGCCGGAATTGAAGAAGGCGGACATCCTCTTAGTGATGATGTCACTACCATGGTTCTGACCCCCAGAATTGTTGAGTCGGTAAATATTCCGGTAGTTACCACCGGGGGTATTGCGGATGGACGTGGTTTAGCTGCTGCCCTGGCACTGGGTGCAGAAGGCGTTCTGATGGCCACCCGCTTTATTGCTACCAAAGAATGTGCGGTACATGATAAGGTTTATGAAGAATTAATTAACCGACAGGAACATGAAACCACCTTGATATGTAAATCAGTAGGACTGCAAGGCCGTGCTCTGAAAAACCAGCTGGCACAACAGGTTCTGGATCTGGAAGAAAAGGGCGGCAAACTGGAAGAAATGATACCGCTATTATCCGGACAGCGGGCCAAGAACGCCTGGACTACCGGTGAAGTAGACAACGCTGCACTCATGGTAGGCCAATCAATCGGTCTGGTCAAAGAAGTAACCACCTGCCAGGAATTAATAACTTCAATGGTAAATGAAGCCGAAGCTATTTTCCGCAACAACCTGGCCAGATTTAGTTAATTTATAGTGAATTAAGCTTTCCAACGAGAGAGATTAAAAAATAGAACCTGACTTTTTTGCTGACTTTTTTGCTGACTGGACCTGACGGTTATTTTAATTAAAATTATAATAATCAGGTTAAGTAGGTCTGGTCAGGTCAAGTCAGGTTCTAATAATTTGGTTAAATTTATTCTTAATTTAAACCTGATTCACCATAAACAATCTTACACAATATTACTCAATAAAAAATCTGCGAATATCTGCGAAAATCCCAGAAATCCGCGTCTATTAAAAACCAACTCCCACTCATCAAAAGACCAATTTTTTACCTCTTACATTCACGCTGAGGATAAGACCGGCTGCAATTAGGTTGGTAAGCATGGCACTGCCTCCGTAACTGAGAAATGGCAAAGGTATTCCGGTTATCGGCATAATTCCCAGCGACATGCCTATATTTTCAAAAACATGAAACAGCCACATGGCAGCAATACCGGATACAATGAGACTGCCAAACAAGTCTTTGGCGTCAAAAGCGATGTAAAAACACCTTAATAGTAATATCGCATATAGAATAATTACAAAGGCAGCACCGAAAAAGCCCATTTCTTCTCCAATTACTGCATAGATAAAATCAGTATGATGGTCAGGCAAAAAATTCAACTGTACCTGGGTACCATTGAATAGTCCTTTACCAGCTAATCCACCGGAGCCTATTGCGACCAGGGATTGAATGGTATGCCAACCAATCCCCCGTCCTCCCAGACCATCTTCATAGGGATTAAGAAATACTGCCAGCCTTTTCAGCTGGTAATCCTCCAGCGGCAACCACATACCAAACTGAAAGTGCAGAAATAGAGCCAGACCTATTACTGCTAAGGCAGAAATTAATATAGTACTCAATAGTTTGGCGTTAACTCCGGCAACATACATCATTATAATGGTAAAAGCAATATAAACCAGAGCAGTTCCCAGGTCAGGCTGTAATATGATTAATAAAAACGGCACGCCCATATATAAAAAACAGGGAATTATTTGGGGCAATGTCTCCAGTGATCCTTTACGCCGTTTTAAAAAATCAGCAAAAGCTATTATTAATAGTATTTTGGTAAATTCAGCCGGCTGAACTGCCGGAAGCGGACCGATACTAATCCATCCTGTAGTTCCTCTGACTTCTTCTCCCAAAATTAAAACCATAATCAGCATAAGTATGGAAATACCATACAGCACGATACTGAAACGGGATAATTGACTATATTCATATCTTAGCAAGAAAATAGCCGCTATTATTCCCAAAACTATAGCCCCTACCTGTTTCTTTACATGGAACCACGGATCAGCAGATATCCCCTGACTGGCGCTGGTTAACGTAACTAAACCAACCATGATTAATAGAATCAGGGCAATAATAAAAGGCCTATCAATAAACTTTAACCGTTTTATATTCAAGGTAATATCCCTCCCTGTGCTCATCATTAATTATATAGACATGGCAATATTCCTGTAAACCTGCAAATACAGGGATAAATGAGAGCAACAAGGGATTTACCTTCTGAAATGGCCGGACCCTAAGCGGCCCGGCAACGAAACCTTAAATATATAGTCTATGCATCAGATAATCCGCAGATTTTTTATTGATTAATGAAATAAGATTGTTTATTTGTGAGCGAGGTTCTCTCCTTCACATTCATTCATTAACTACCCGGCGAAAACCTTTGACAGGTATATTAGCTATTAAAGCCACTGAGTCAGATTCATTTTCAAAATTTACCAATAAGGCCTCCTCATCAATTTCAAGATAATCTCGAATTACCTTTATCAAATCTTCTTTTAAAGCATTTAGCAGTTCCGGGGAACTGGAGGAACGATCATGAACTAATACCAGACGAAGTCTTTCCTTGGCAATTTCCCTGCTGCCTCCTGCCTCCCTGTTTAAAATTCTGGCGATTATATCAAGCACAAAATCTCCTCCCTCTAGCGAGCCAGTTTTATTATTTTTTTAAAACGGTCTAAAAAGTTATTTGCTTCGCCAGTAACGACTGCAATATCTTCGCCCATTATTCTGCGGGCTATACGTCGATAAGCTTCTCCGGCGCGGGAACCATTTTCTAAAACTGCCGGTTCACCGCGATTAGTTGAAATAATTATACTTTCATCTTCGGGAACTACTCCCAGTAGATCAATAGATAAGATATCAATAATATCATCTATATCCATCATATCTCCATGTTTAACCATGGTTTTGCGTATACGGTTTATTATCAGACGAGCATTACTTAAACCGGCTACCTCCAATAATCCTACTATTCTGTCCGCATCCCGGACCGAAGATATCTCCGGAGTTGCCACCACGATAGCATCATCAGCGCCGGCAATAGCATTTTTAAACCCCTGTTCAATTCCGGCAGGACAATCAACCAGAATATAATCAAATTCTTTACGCAGTTCATTAGTCATATTTTTCATTTGGTGTGGAGTTATAGCTGATTTATCCTTGGTCTGCGCAGCAGGGAGAAGACATAGTCCATCAAAACGTTTATCTTTTATTAATGCCTGTCTTAACTTACAATGACCATTTACTACATCAACAATGTCAAAAACAATCCGATTTTCCAATCCCATTACTACATCCAGATTGCGCAGTCCAATATCAGTATCAACCAGGACCACATTATTTCCCATCATAGCCAGTGCTGTCCCCAGGTTAGCTGTAGTAGTAGTTTTTCCAACTCCTCCTTTCCCGGAAGTAATAACGATTACTTTACCATTCATGCTATAGCCTCCATTTCATATTTTTAACTTTTCAATAATGACTTTGCCAGCTTTAATCCTTGCAACTTCCGGATGTACTCCCACCCCCTGCTCCCCATCCGGTGGACGGGTAATATGTTCAGCAATACGAATCTGGGTAGGATTAAGACGATAGGCAGCAATAAGCGCTTTATCATCACCCCGGGCCCCGGCGTGGGCCATACCCCGTAAAGATCCCATTATCAATATGTTCCCTACGGCGATTATCTCAGCACCAGGGTTTACATCTCCTAAAACCACAATATTTCCATAGCTGAATACTTTTTGTCCCGAGCGTAAATTCCGGCAAATCAAGCTGGTTGATTCATACCTGGGCATATCCTCTATCAAGGGTTTTTCCTCTTGAAGATTTTGACTAATCATGCTCCGGCTTATGATTTCTTTTAGGTGCAACCCATGATCAAGCAATACATCTTCAATTTGTCGTTTTTGCTTATTGGTCATGTAATTTCTGCCAATATCAAGATAGACTGGGGTTCCAAGTGAATAATTATCGCTATTAATCAGTTGGTCAGTAATTGCCGTTTGCAATTCAGTAAAGCTTTTATAATCCTTGACTTCAATGAACATTCCTTCTTTGCTACACGTCAAAGTTCCTGACACATAACAGCCCTCCCCTCCTAGCCCTCGGGCATACTTATATTTCCTATGTATTCTATTTTTGGTTAATTTTACCTTTAAGGAAAAATAAAAAAATAGAGATAATATAGTCTAATTACCTCTATTAGAGTCGGGTTACAATAAAAAAAATTACCCTATTATTCGGCTTTTTGATTCGACACAATTGGTTCTTCTTCGGTTAGGTGATTCTTGATACCAAAGTATTGTTCAAATACATCCCGACAAACCAAGCCAGCTGACCCTCCACCACTATATCCATATTCTACAACTCCGGCAAATGCAATTTCCGGATCGTCAAATGGAGCAAAGGCAATAAAAACACCATGAAACTCTCTCATGGGATTATCCCCCTGTCTGCCGGTTTGTGCAGTACCAGTCTTGGCAGCCACCTGAATCTGGGGTGGAAATTGATAGAATAAAAAGTGGGCTGTACCTCCCGGTTGCGTAACTGCCAACATGGCACGCTTAGTTTCAGCAATAGTCTGGCTTGATACATCCGCCCGGTGAATTACCTTGGGTTTAAATTCTTTTACGGTTTTACCGTTGGGGACTACAATTCTTTTAACTATATATGGCTGCATCAATTGACCGCCATTAGCGATAGCAGATACATAGTTAGCCAATTGTATTACCGTATAGTTGTTTGAACCTTGCCCAATCGACATATTGAAAGTATCAAAAGATTGCCAGGTAGTATCAAAGATATAGTCAATATTATATTGTGCCTCCAGTTTTACTTCCTCATTATGGCGCTGCCGTTCAATTTTTTCCCTTTCCTCACTGTTAACCGCTTGTTTTAACAATAGCTCATATTTATTTTTTAATTCTTTACGTAAATTATCATACTTCTGATCAATTAAAATGGCGTTGATTTCCTTTTTCCATTCAGGGGTTGGTAATAAACCCCTATTCTCATCGGGAAGATCTATACCGGTTTTACTACCCAGACCAAACTGATCGGCTATTCGGATAATCTCATCTTTAGTGGCCCGCCGTCCCATTTCCTGAAAAAATGTGTTACACGATTTGGCCATCCCATTATAATAGTTCATATTGCCGTGAACACCGGTGCATCTAGTATACGGAGCAATCCAGTAGGCGCCCCCGCAGTTAACCGAATCATAAACCGAATTTAAAGCTCCTTTGTCAAGAGCTGCCATTCCAGTTATCGGTTTGAAGGTTGAACCAGGAGGATAAGTAGCTTGTATGGCCCGGTTCTGTTCAGCACCCGGGTTTAAGGGATCATATTTCCCCTGGGGATAATAATAATCAACTTTTGATGAAGCTAAATTTCCCTTCCAATCATCCGGATTAATTGGCGGCATACTGGTCATGGCCAGTATTTCTCCGGTCTTTACATTCATAACTACTG
>JAAYBS010000174.1 GCA_012718855.1 Syntrophomonadaceae bacterium | reverse complement strand
ATTTTTTAAAATCCATATCCGCGCAGCGCAAATTCCAGATTACCGGTACTTTCAAGATACGGGCAGTAATTGTTCCCAATAAATCCGCATGATAGAGCCAGGTCTGGATAATATCCGGTTTCTCCTGTCTGATTATTCTTAATAACCGCAAGACATATACCGGCGAAATGCCGCCGCGCTTCATACCCAGACAGTATACAGGAACACCTGCTTTTTCGAACTCCAGCTCCAGTGTACCTCCATCCATCATAGATACTGCAACATTTTGGAATTCCGACTTGTCCATACCCTGTACCAGTTTCAAAAACATCATTTCCGCTCCGCCCGTTTCCAGGTCGGTTATGAGATGAAGAATCTTCATGTTACATTATACCCCCACGGGTCTTTTATCATATACGCTTATATAAACTCAATAGTTCGTGGCCCAACGTCTCAGAATGGAACTCTCTTTTAACCTTCTCTATAATGTCATAGAATAAGTCCGGGAAAATTCCCGGACTTATAAATAACTTGCTATTTTAATTACTCATATCCCTACAAATATCATCATACAATGTCCGTGCCTTATCCAGGCAATACTCAAGGTGTGGTTTTAATTCCAAGGCTTTGACCATAGCTTCTTCCTCTTTATAGCCCATCTCCAGTAAATAAGCATAGGTACTCGCCATTTCAAGAACTGGCGTACTGGTTCCTATTAAACGTTTAACCAGGTGTTCCGGGAACTCAAAACCACCGCTGTTTAAACTGCTATATTGCTGAACAAATTCTTCTCCTTTACCAGTAATCTCATAGACATATGCATCACCGGTATACGTTTCATCAATCAGTTCATAACGCACTAATCTATCTATTTCTGCCTGTAATTCTGATGAATATGGACCATAGTGGTAGTATTTGAATTTTTCAGCGTAGGGAACCCCAATCTGTTGTAATAGATAAACCGTCTTCTGAAACCTTTTCCTTCCTTCAATAGTTGGTGCAACTGTGAATAAGCGAATCAATGCATATTCGTTATCCAACATATTAATCTCCCCCTCACTTTAAAAGTGTATCTACAGTCTCCTGTAATTCAACTGGATAATATAAACGTTGTTGCTCTATGGTTTGATCTCTAATGGCAAAAATTATTGGAGATTTTCTTGCTAATTCAAAATGTTTTTTACTAGTATCAAACAAAAATATTTGTTCCGTTGCCTCACGTTGCTCCTTATCTTTTTCAATATCGTCAGTTTCAGAGCGAGTTCTTTTAGATATGTATGGATCTTTATATGAACTGGTAGAAGGGTTATCAACCGCTATAAAATCTCCGTAAGGCGGTTTTTCCAATACTTTCAGGTGAGATATTAAGTTGACCACATTAATTCCGGAAATATCTCTACTCTTTAATAGCTTCCTATTCAATAGTTTATCACATAAATTACTCAATAATTTATCATTACTGTTAACCCACTGATGAAACCAGTGCCAAAGTATATTGTCATCCAGTTCCAAATAGGACGGCAGAAATTTCTCTTTATCTTCTGGTTTGCTTAAAAATAAAACATCCAGATACGGGGGGCATTCCATTTCTTTGCTAATTATTAGTTCTTTTGCTCGATTTAAAATCTTCCTGGTGATAATTTCTGCACTACGGGTAGTCTTATGGAAATACACATGCTTATACATATAATACCGGGCCACAACAAAGTCTTCTGCTATACTTAACCCTTTGTCAAGGTTTAATCCGATTTCCGGTACACCGTCCACCTGCCCAATTGTTAAAGTATTAATCATCCATTCCAAATCGAATTTTCCATACCCTACCCCGGTCATCAACGAATCCCGCAGTAAATAGTCAAACCGGTCGACATCTAATTGACTGGATAAGAGCTTAACTACCATCTCACATGGATGCACCCGCGCAATTACATCTGCAACCTCTTTAGCAAAACCTGGCTTGTAAGTCTCTAAAAGCTCATGAACTTCAGTATCAGGATTATTGATTATCTGCATAGTCCATACTTCATGTTTGACGCCCATTACGTCCTCAATGGCATGCGAAAATGGGCCATGCCCTATATCATGTAACAATGCAGAACACAACACTAAATCTTGATTATCAAATATCTCCTGTAACCACTGCTTCTCCTGCTTACCCCGTACACGTTGCAACCGTTCAATAACCCGTTTCATCAAGAATGCCGTGCCCAGGGAATGAGCAAAACGGGAGTGCTCTGCTCCGGGATATGTATAAGAACTTAAGCCCAGTTGTCTTATTCGACGTAGTCTTTGCATCTCTTTGGAGTCTATCAGGTCTAAAATATAGTTTTCCTGAACTTTGTCAAAATTTATAATATCGTGAACCGGATCACGGAAAACCTTCATTTTGCTCTCCCTTAAATTGCTTCTTCCTGGACTTCAGTTCTTCTTATTGCACTAAACTATTCTATAATAGTTATTTCCACATTTTTCTTTATATTCCTTCAATGATATCGATGGTCATTCAGTTTTCTTTAATGAAGTCTATTAAGATAATATCCGAGCATAGCTCTTAATTCTTTTACTTGTTTATTTGCTATCTGCTGCCTAATAAGTTAGCTCCCAACGCTTCGGCATATATCCAATGGAACTATGTACAGCTTTACCTGCTTCCGAATTTACTATAATAACCTGGGATATGCTGATAAACGGGCACATAGCCTCACCACAAATGATGTCAATCCGGAATATTTTTTAAAATCCATATCCGCGCAGCGTAAATTCCAGATTACCGGTATTTTCAAGATACGGGCAGCAATTGTTCCCAGTAAATCCGAATGATATAACCAGGTCTGGATAATATCTGGTTTCTCCTGCCTGATTATTCTTAATAACCTCAAAACATATATTGGTGAAATGCCACCGCGCTTCATGCCTAAACAATATACGGGAACACCTGACTTTTCGAACTCCTGCCCCAGGTTACCTTCATCCATCATAGATACTACAACATTTCGGAATTCCGAATTGTCCATACCCTGTATCAGTTTTAAGAGCATCATTTCTGCTCCGCCCGTTTCCAGGTCGGTAATGAGATGAACAATTTTTAGCATAAAGACATTTACTCCAGCAAATGAAATTAACTTGTTTACACTGTTGTTTTTCTTTGCTCCACGATTTCCTTGAAAAATTCCATGCGCTCAAATTCCTTTTCCTTAGCATCAATACTTAATTGTTGAGGGTTAATCCTTTTTCCCATCCATTGGTTAACAAACTCATCTATTTGCTCCTTATAGTCATATATATTGTTTGGAGTATTGGCAATCTGCAAAACACCGTCAAACCCCTTCAGATCCATATCTTCATAGCCAATTATCACTGGTAAGCCGTAGGCAAGATATTCTCTTACCTTTAAAGGACAAGCCTGATTCATATCTATTCTATGCAATGCTAATGTACCTATAGCGACATCAGCAATTGCCATTATTTGTTGGTAATCATGTTTTGAAAGAAACGGATAATATACTATATTATCTTTTCTAATCATTCCCTGCTGACTTGAATTCCCAATAATATGAAAAAGCCAATTTGGAAACATCTGTGCTAAAGCCTTAATTTTATCTGTTCCATGCCACAATTGACCTTCGGTTCCTATAAAAACTAAATTAGGATATTGGTTTTTTGGTGGCGGTAGTACAGTGTATAATTGCATTTCTATTCCATTCGAAATAATTTTTATTTTTTTGCCGATTTTAAAATGTCGCCTCTCTGCAATTTCTTCAGTGACAAAAATAAGTCCATTAGGCATTTTAAGATAGTGCTTTCGAGTAAGATTATTATATAACTGCCGGAAAAAACCACCCCTAGAATACTCTGTTAAATCATCGGTGTTAATCTCCATAACCATTGGTATCTTTATAAGTAATTCCAGCACAGGATTGTATAAATCATAACGAGTGTAAATTAGGTCTGGACTCCAAGTATTTATTTGATTAACTAAGGCATATGAATTAATTAATCGATTTAAATTATTACTATAGATTCTGGCTTCGAAAGGTATTTCTATACTGGCTGAATTCCAATTTTCATTCTGAGTTAAGAGAAATATCTTTACATCCAAATCAAAATTCATCCACTGTGTTATTTGGTGAACAATTTTTTTAATAACTCCGGATTCCGGTACATCATTCCAATGCAAATAATAAGCAATCTTCATTTTTCTTTGACAACTCCATTTTCAGTTGCTAACCTGATTTTTTAACTCAACTTTCGTAGCAAAAATTACCGAACAACCTTTGGATATATAGGGGCTGAGCAGCAATCCAGAACATCACTTGACATGAAACAATTTTTGCTACTTCCTTGGGAACGTAATTAAGCAGTACCATACAGTAATACATTAACTGCTTTAAAGCTGTTTCATAGTCTAAGTCTTGTATCTCATCGCAGAGAAGGAAGAATAGTTCTCCAAAACTGCGTGAATCTTGGTTGTGGCGATGTTCCCACTCTAATAAAATATATCGGGTGAAAACTATTGTTGTATGGGCTATGAGCATGTCATAACTTTGGCCCTGATATTCGGTTCCCAGTTTCAAAAGGCTTTTTGAAGCCTTAAAGAAGACTTCAATCTCCCAGCGCATACCGTAAATACGGACGATTTCTTTATCGTCCAGTGAAAGATCGGTTGAAACCAAAACAAGCCAAGCGCTTTTCTTGTTACGGTGGCGGATAAAAACCAGTTTTACCGGGATACCGTCTTTGGTTTGACACAACAATGAGCCGATGATATCAGACTTGGGTTCTGAACGTAGGCATTTACGGATTTCATCCAGCTTCATCAGTTGCCCGTTGTAACGATAACGGTAATTGCTCTTAACCATACCGATGACATGAAGACCAACATTACGAAGACCTTTAATCATCGGTTCGTTAGTAAACCATGTATCCATCAGGACGTAATCAGCAGTGATACCAGTATTTAGGGCACTTTTAACCAGTTTAAGCACAACATCAGGCTTTTGCATCATAGCTTCGAGACGACGTTTAAACCCGTGGCTGCGTTTATCGACAGAAGCAGATACCTCGTTATAACGATTGGTTTGGTTGGCTGAACTTAGCATGGCAAAATCTACAGGAATAAAGCTATAGCCGTCAGTCCAGCCCAGAGTCAACATGTTGAATCCTTTTATGTAACGGTGCTGGCTGTGATCAAATACTTTAGCTAAAAGTTCTGCCTCCCTGCTGCGATTTCGTGCAACCGGTGAGTCGTCAATGATAAAAGCTCTGACCCTTTTATCCGATGTCAAGTGGTCAAAAGTATCAGTGACTTTAGATGTCAGCATAAGCAGGAACCGTCTCCATGCATAGTATGGATTGTTTAGGAAATTGTAATATACGTCTTTCCCGGGTAATCCTTGACCATGCTTGCTCTCCAGGAATCTATGCTGATTCTTGCCAAATAGAGCTAGTAGGAAGATAAACTCAAAAACCTGTAAAACACTGATGCCTCGCGATTTTTTGATGTTAGCTGCACGAAGCAGTTGATTGATTCTAAGTTGTTTAAAGAGCTTATGGATTTCGTTTATGGCCTTTTCAGACGGATCGATTTGATGTAACATTAACTTGTGCATCCTTTCCGTTTGGATTGTTTGGTTTTGTCACTTAACAATTTTACCAAACGTGGATGCACTTTTGTGTCAATACCAGTTGTTTTAACGATTATTTTATTGTTTTTTCGGGCTCTTTATAATGCTCCCATAGGGTGAGACAAAAAATCAAAAATCTAAGTTATACTAGCAACATGAGAACAAGAAACAATTACACGCCAGAATTCAAGACCAAGATTGTCCTGGAGATTTTATCAGAAGT
>JAAYBS010000173.1 GCA_012718855.1 Syntrophomonadaceae bacterium | reverse complement strand
GGATTTGATTCAAAACTTTCTCATCGGTGCTTTTACTGGCATTAATCTCAACTATACTGCTTAGTGCAATGTTTTTACCATCTATTACACAATAAGCCTGCCCCTCTTTCATGATTACCGAGTTTACTATACCGGATAGAAGCTTCTCCTGCTCTTCATTGGTTTCCGGATTTAAGTACTTTACTTCTTTACCTATCATTGAACTAGCCTGGTTTAACTGAATAGCCGGTAACAGGTTATCGGTAACCAGACCGGATAGTTTCTCAAAGCCGGTATTCAGATTTTTCATCTGCTCCAGTGATGTAAAAGAAGCCATTTGAGCAATAAATTCCTTGTCCTTCATGGGTTCCATCGGATCCTGATATTTCAGCTCGGTAATAAGCAGTTTGAGGAAATCATCTTTATCGAGAATGCCCTTATTGGCTGTTGATAGATTGGATGAATTATCGACTGTTCTCAGCCAGGGTACCGTTTCATATTGCGTCTCTATTGCCATTGGTTCACCTCCCTATATTACAAAATCCATGGTTCCATTTTCATGAAACTGGTAAGTACCAATGTGGGAAATTTCAGCCAGTTGTTCTTCCAGTTCAGCAGCTTCATTTACAAATGCAGCATCTGTATAATTTTCTTCCCGACGGTATTGTTCTCCGGAATGATTCCACATCCATTCCCGATTACCCTCAGATCCGTCAAATAATCCACCATTGTTAAGGCCAATATTTACTTCGGTTCTTTCCACCCTTATACCCTGAGCTTCCAGGGATTGTCTTAAGGCTGCCAGATTGTTTTCCAATAAATTCTTTACCTGCTGATTCTCAGTTACAAACCGGGCTGTCACCAGGCCATCTTCTACCACAATCTTAATCAGCATTTTGCCTAAAAACTCCGGTTTTAGCTCAATTCTCATTTCGGAGGTATTAGCTTTGAGCATCATGGTAGCTTTTTTTACTATCTGGTCTATGACATCAGTTGCATCAGGTTTGGCCGTCACGGTTGACAGATTGGCATTTTCCAGCGAGCTCCCCCGACTGGTCAAATTAGATTCTGCAGTTACCTGTCCAGGCAGATTAGTAATATCGGTTTCCTGTTGTCTGCCCGAGCCTTCTCCCTGAGCAGAGATTTGGGATTGAGGGGTTGCAGGTACTACCCGTTGAGATAAGTTACGATTATTCTCCATTTGTATTAGTTGCTTTACATCTACCTGTTTGTCCATTAATTGTTTATCCTGGTTTGCAGGACGTTCATCCACTAATAATTGAACCGGCAGCGGTTCTTTCTGGATGACATTGGACAAGCTATTACTCTGCATTTCCCGTTGATTATTTTGTCCTTCCACTTGAATACCGGCAGTTGATTTGGTTTCTGCAGATATTTGTTCTGACTGTATGGATGCATTCTTGGCGTCAATAAGCTCTTTTCCTGGTAATTCCGCTCCATTGATATTCAGTTGTTCCGGATTTAACGGTTGAGTCGGACCGGTCAGCAGTTTATCAACTGGTTGGGAATTAGTCTCCGGCATGGCAGTAGCTTGAGGGGTTACCGTATTGGACGCATTTTCATTTTTATATAAAACTGCTTCAGTAATACTAACCTCCAATGTCGGTATATCCTGTGCCTGAGGCATCGTCGGTATGGACAATTCAGCCGCTGTATCTGCTTTTGCCTCCGGTTTCATTTCTTGCATCCCAGCTTCAATTTCATCCGGGGATTCTTGCTGACTGGGTTGGTTATTAAATAAACCAGGCCTGGACTTTGCTGTTTCATTGGCTTTAACCTCTGGTGAAACTTCTTTGTCTATTTTTTTCTTGACACAATCAGCAAATTTACTGTTTTTTGAGGCGGCCGGTTTACTTAATGACTGGTTATAGGCCTGGTCAGGTTGTTTGACTCGAGGCTTGGGGGCAACGAATGCTGGTAGTAATTCAGCTGTCAATCAATTCACCTCCTTTCAGTTCTTTATATATGGATGAAGGTTGTAACCTTATTCAGATACAACCAGCATCTTTCTGGTAATGGCCGCGGCTCTGTCCGCATCAAAATTCTGCAATATTTCAGCTCCCTGATCAGGTTCCAATTCACCCAGAATGCCAATAACATCTTCGTCTTTCAACCGGGATAAGATTTGGGCTGCATCTTTGGCTTTCATCTCGGCATAATATTTGGCCAGATCCCGATACGCCTCCTGTTGGCTGGACTGGCGGGTTTGTGAGTTTAACAGCTGCTCATTCAACATGACTATCTGCTCGGATGCTTCCGCTTCTTTTTTTTCAGCACTCTTGAATTTTTTTTCAGTTTGTTTAAGCTGGTTTTCCAGTTCCTTAATTTTATCTTCCAAATCCTGGGCCTTTTTTGGTTCATGAGCAGCATTATTGGAAACCACTTCAGTTGCTTCTTCCTGGGGCAATATTCTATTTAATAGTGGAATCTTTTTCACTACTGCCGGGGTTTCTATGATATCAACATAAATTAGTAAATACCCTGTACCAGCAACAATAATCAGTATTAAAAACAAGGCTAACAACATTTTGCCTGCAGTTTTCATCTTTATCTCCTATCGTATTTTATGAGTTTTTTCTGAAGTAAGAATTTACCGCAACTTCATCAATAATTTTTTGTTCCAGACGATTATTTTCCAGAATGTACTCTTCCCATTCACGTTCTTTTAATTTTTCCAAAGTTTTAGTTTCTCGAGATTTTTCCAGCAGGTTCAATCTTGATTTTTCCAATAAATATTCTGCCTGTTCCAATTCCTGCTCTTTTTCTTTAATAGCGGTTCTGGTAACCGCAATGTAGTCTTTATACAAGATTATTTCCTGAACATCTCCGGCTATATTACGGATTGATTGCATCAATATTTGCAAACGTTGATTTAGAATTGCCAGCTGCTCAGATAACCGGTCCCGTTCCTTGAGAAAATTTTGATGCTGTATACGAGCTTCATTTTCAATCTGGCGAGCAATATTTAAGTTTTTCTCCAAACGGAAACTAAATTTTTTCATATTGCTTATCCTTCTACAGCATATTGCAGGCTACCTAAAGTTTCAGCATAGTTTGCCTCATCATAAATCCCTTGACGTTGAAAATCATGTAATCTTTCAATTAAGCGAATAGCTTCATCAATATTGACATTTGATCCTGCTTTGTAGGCTCCTATATCAATTAAATCACGGGCTTCTTCATACACTGCCAATATTGAGCGGAAACGGTTGGCATAGGTCATCTGCTCTTGTGAAACTATGTCAATCATTACCCGGCTGATACTGTTAAGAATATCTATGGATGGGTATAAATTCATCGCCGCCATCTGCCTGCTTAGCGCAATATGACCATCAACTATACCCCTTACTGCATCAGTTATCGGTTCGTTCATGTCATCCCCTTCTACCAGAACCGTGTACAAGCCGGTAATAGTACCTCGTTCAGAAGTCCCTGCCCTTTCCAGCAGTTTGGGAAGCAGTGCAAATACTGATGGAGTAAAGCCTCTGGTTGCCGGAGGTTCTCCAATAGCAAGTCCTACTTCACGCTGAGCCAGGGCAAACCTGGTTAATGAATCCATTAACAGCAATACATCTTTACCCTGGTCCCTAAAATACTCGGCAATGGCAGTGGCAACAAAGGCACCTTTTATTCTGACCAGAGCTGGTTGGTCTGAGGTAGCTACGACCACCACTGATTTAGCCAGACCCTCTTCACCCAGGTCTCGTTCTAAAAATTCTCTTACCTCTCTGCCTCTTTCCCCTACCAGAGCTATAACGCTAATATCTGCTTCGGTATTACGCGCAATCATACCCATCAAGGTGCTTTTACCCACCCCGCTGCCGGCCAGAATACCCATTCTCTGACCTTTGCCCAGGGTAATCAGACCATCAATAGCTTTAACTCCAACCGGTAAAACCCCGGTAATCCTTTTTCTTTTTAATGGACTGGGAGGAGTATTTACTACCGGGTAAGAAATCTGGGATTTTATTCGGCCTTTTTCATCCATCGGTTCGCCCAGGCCATCCAATACCCTTCCCTGCAGTTCAGCTCCAACTTTTATCCGTAAATTTGTTCCGGTAGCTAATATTTCGCTGCCTGGTCCGATGCCTTCCAGGTTACCTAATGGCATTAGCAGGGTGCGATTATTTTTAAATCCTACTACCTCAGCTGGAACATATTGATCTTGAGCATAGGCAGTTTTTATATAACATAATTCGCCCAGTGTTAATCTGGGCCCAACTGCTTCCAGGGTCAGGCCAATAGCTTGCGTAATTCTTCCCTTCAGTTGACAGGTTGGTGCTTTTTCTATTGACGACAGAATTCGCTCAATATTTAATTTAGCAGGTTTATTCATCAGTCAGCACATCCTGTATAGCATTTTCAATGTTGGTTATTCTGGTTTCCATGCGTGCATCAACTGATCCTGAGTCACTTTCAATTCTTAATCCTCGCGGTGAAATCCGATTATCAGGCTGAACTTCTGTATGCAGATTATTTTTTCCATTAAAAACATTAGTATTTTCCAGAGCATCAAGCACGGTTTCAATATCATCCGGATTTAAATAAAGGGTTAGATTATCAGGCTGATCCAAATAAGTCAGTGCTTCAGATAAGATATTTGCTACGATGTCAGGATTAGTTTTTAATTCCGTGGCTATCACTCTTTTAGCAATTGCCAGAGATAGTCTAACCATATCGGATTCACTGGATTCAAACATAGCCATTTTCATTCGATTGGCCTCCAGTAATATTTCCT
>JAAYBS010000172.1 GCA_012718855.1 Syntrophomonadaceae bacterium | reverse complement strand
GAGTGTTTCACCCCAGGCTTCCGGTCATCTATAGTCGGCTTTTTTCCCCTTTTTCAGAGCTTTGGGCCTTCCGCTTTCCGACCAGTTTCGCTCCGCGGTCTCCCGCAGCGCAAAATCTATATTATCATCCGATCCGACAAATGTCAACATATACTCGTAATAATTCGTTAACAAAATCTTAACAATATTTCTTCCTATAATAATGTCTTAGTGATTGTCGCCAGTAATATATTATTACCCCGGATTAATAACTGTTACTGGCTTGGGCAAAGTTACTATTAAGCATTATAAAATTTGAAACAAGAATTGGTTTTAGGAAATTTAAATTCCTAACTTTTTGTGCATATCTATTTTTCATCTGTTATAATGAATCGTTGTGCTTAATATTGAATTTGAATGGCAAAGGGGTAAGGACAGATAAATTATGAAAATGAGTAATTTACGTAATGTGGCCATAGTAGCTCATGTTGATCATGGCAAAACTACTCTGGTCGATAAGTTGTTAAAGTATAGCGGTGCAGTAAGAGATAATCAGCGTATACCGGATCGGGTTATGGATAGAAATGATCTGGAACGTGAGCGTGGTATTACTATATTATCTAAAAACACCAGTATCGAGTTGGATGATTGGAAAATAAATATTGTTGATACTCCGGGGCATGCTGACTTTGGTGGTGAGGTTGAGCGTATTGTTACTATGGTAGATGGTGTTCTTCTGTTAGTTGATGCTGCGGAAGGTCCTATGCCCCAGACTCGTTTTGTTTTAAAAAAGGCTCTGGAAGCCGGCCTCAAATCTATAGTAGTAATAAATAAAATTGATCGTCCTGATGCCAGACCGGAAGAAGTCATTGACGAAATAATTGATCTGTTTATTGATTTAGGTGCTGATGATGAGCAACTTGATTTCCCGGTTATTTATGCCTCAGCCCGCCAGGGTTATGCTATACGGGAATTAAATGATGAAGCTGCCAACATGAAGCCTTTGATTGATATGATAAAAGAATATATTCCCGCACCAACTGGTGATTTGCAGGGTCCATTGCAAATGGTGATTTCATCGCTTGATTATGATAATTATGTAGGTCGTATTGGAGTGGGGAAAATTTCTCGTGGTAGCATTAATCGCGGACAGGAAGTAATAGTCTGCAATAATGATGGTAAATCAGAGCGCATTAAGATTAACACCTTGTACAATTTTACCGGTTTGAAAAGGGTTGAATGTGAGAGTGCGGATGCAGGCGAAATTATAGCAGTTTCAGGGATTGAAAACTTGAATATTGGTGATACCATCTGCTGCCTTGATGTTGTAGAACCGGTTGATTTTGTACAAATTGACGAGCCAACTATTGCTATGAATTTTGTAGTTAATGATAGTCCCATGGCTGGCCGCGAGGGTACTTATGTAACCAGTCGTCATCTTAAAGAGCGTTTAATGCGGGAATTGCTCTCTAATGTTGCTTTGCAGGTCGAAGAGCTGCGACCCGATTGTTTTAAAGTTTCCGGTCGTGGAGAATTACATTTATCAATATTAGTGGAAACTATGCGCCGTGAAGGATATGAATTTGCCGTTACACGTCCGGAAGTAATTATGAAAGAAATTGACTCGGTACGCTGTGAACCAATTGAAAGGCTTTTCGTGGAGGTTCCCGATGAGTTTGTAGGCATAGTTATTGAAGCTTGTGGTACTCGTAAAGGGGAGCTGGTTCATATGAACAATACCGTTACTGGAAACACTAAATTGGAATTTTTAATTCCCGCCCGGGGGTTAATCGGTTATCGTTCCGACTTTTTAACTGATACGCGTGGTAACGGTATAATGCATCATGTTTTTGAAGCCTATGAACCTTATAAAGGTGATTTTGAAACTCGTACCCGTGGTTCGCTGGTTGCTTCCGAAGCAGGTACTACCGTAGCTTATGGATTATATAATGCTCAGGATCGCGGGAATTTGTTTGTAGGAGCAGGGGTTGAAGTATATGCGGGAATGATTGTAGGTGAAAATGCCCGTAGTAATGATATTACCGTGAATGTATGCCGTAAAAAACAGTTGACCAACACCCGTTCATCTTCAGCTGATGAAGCTTTGCGTCTGGTTCCGCCGATTCACATGACTTTGGAAAAATGCCTGGAGTTTATAAAAGATGATGAGTTGCTGGAAGTTACACCTCAGTCGCTGCGGTTGCGCAAAATGATTCTTGATAAAACAGCCAGAGAAAGGTCTGAAAAAAACAAGAACAAAGCCTCTTAAATTACAGACTATACTTCAAAAATGAAGCTCCTGTAAAACAGGAGCTTCATTTTTGTTACCATTTTAACGCCAGGCCTGGTTTAATACCTAAAACTTCGGCCATTCCACTTTTTGCTTCAATAACCGCCCAGGCACCCGGCACCCGTGCTGCAATACGATTCGGTTTTAAATTTTCAATAATTTTTAATACTAACCCGTCCCGGTTTACAAATATTATATCAATGGGAAATCTCATCCCGATTGTGTGAACCATATCACAGGGCACCAAAATCAACGCTTCCTGACTAGTGATGCTTTTTTTGTTCAGAAGCCCTATAAGTCTGCTCCCGAAACGGTCAGCCTGAATGCACCGCTCAACTACTGTTTTCTCATCCAGTTTAAGCTGAACTATTTTAGTCAAATTGGACGCCTCCTGCTAAAGGTTATCTATTAAAGAAAGAATTGCCGGCCCTAACAGAACTACTAATAAAGTAGGGAAAATAAACACCACCAGTGGAATCAGAATTTTAATCGGGGCTTTCTGGGCAGCTTCTTCAGCTTTCATCCGCCGGTTTTCGCGAACCTGTCGGGATTGAATTCTTAATACGTTGGTCATGCTTACTCCCAGTTGATCAGCTTGAATAATAGAACCTAGAAAGGTACTGATATCATCTACCTGAATTCGATTAGCCATATCACGCAAAGCTTCCCTCCTGGGTTTACCCATGTTTATTTCATTAAGCGTTTGTTCAAATTCCTCGGTAAGCGGTCCGGAGGTTTTTTCTACTACCTTCTGTAAAGCTGCATCAAATCCCAAACCCGCTTCCACACTTACGCTGATTAAATCCAAAACATCCGGAAGACTTTTCACCATTAGTTCTTTACGTTTCTTTTCATTGCTTTTAAGAAACAGGTCAGGCATAAATAAACCAATTATCACTAAAATCAAAAATATAGTGGTGTTGCGACTTATTATACCGAATATAAGTAATAGTAAAATGAAAATATATTTTCCGATAATATAACTGCCAGCATTCATTCGCCAAGGATGACCAGCCTGAGCCAACCTGTGTTCATATACTTCTTTTCTATTGTTTGATATCATCCGGTTGGATATCTTCCGCAACCGGGGTAATATTAAGTCTGCCATCCTAACACGCAAAGGGTTGGCCAGTATAGGATGATCGGATACTTCTTCCTCCGCAAATATTGCTTCTTCCAGCCGGTTTAGAACCAACAGCCGCTCCCGTTTGATTCTTAAAATTATTGCCATACAAATAGAAAAGGCAAAGCCCATAACCATTAATAATAGGATGGTTTCCATTATTAGCTCCCCCTTATTAAAAATCAATTTGGGTGAGTCGTCGGATAACAAGGAATCCAGTGATCTCCATAACTACAGCAACTGCCAGCATGGCTATACCACGTGAATCCGTAATCATTATTTCAAAATAAGACGGATTTATTACCAGCAGGGCAGCAATAAGAAATACCGGTAACAGGCCGATAAGAATTCCTGACATTCTTCCCTGGGCGGTTAGAACTCTTACTTCCCTTTTAATTCGGGTTCGTTCCCGAATGGTGGAGGAAATGTTGTCCAGTATCTGAGCTAAATCCCCTCCTACCTGCCGTTGAATAATAATACCGGTTACCACCATGTCCAAATCTTCACTGGGAACTCTTTTACTTAAATTCTCCAGTGATTCCTCGGTACTAAATCCCAGGTTCATTTCCCTCAGTGTCCAGGCAAATTCAGAAGAAATAGGCGGTGGAAGCTCCTTACGCACACTGTCCATAGCCTGCTGAAAACCAAACCCTGCCCTTAGTGCATTGGCCATCGTGACCAGGGCATCACCCAACTGCTGGTTAAGAGTGTTCAGGCGTAATGTTTTTTGATGGTTAACATACCATCCGGGCAGCAGAGAACCTATAACCACGGCTACTATTGCCAGCCAAAAATTGTGACTTAATAAATAAATGCCAATTGGAAGAATAAGAATAAGTGCCAGGCAAAAGCTGATGTATTCTTCGGCACGTAATGGAATTCCTGCCTGTAAAAGCTGTTGTTGTATTCCCTCACGTAAAGATTTAGGGGCAAATAATTTGGAAAGATGATCGGCTATAAATCGGGTAATTTGCTTTCGGTCTAATGCGGTATCCTTATCTGAAGCCGTATCTTCTGCAAACAGCGATTCCAGCCGTTCCTGATAACGTCTCCGGGGTGAAAAAGTCATAATACCGGCATAGATTAAAAAGTATACGGTTACCCCAAAGGTCAGGCATAGCAGTAACCTTACCATTTAAAAGTCCCCCTTTTCAGGACGAAAATACTCGTCGGGGATATGAATACCCATAGCGATCAGTTTATCTAGACAATGAGGTTTCAAACCGGTTGCCCGGTGAAATCCTTTCACTCTTCCCCGCTCGTCAATGCCTTTTTTATCAAAAATGAATACATCCTGTAAGGTGATAATATCTCCTTCCATACCTAACACTTCAGTGATATGCGTAATTTTACGGCTTCCATCCTGTAAGCGACTCTGATGTACGATCAAATCAATAGCAGAGGAAATTTGTTCGCGGATTGCTCGTATCGGAAATTCAATGCCTGCCATCAGTACCATGGTTTCCAAACGGGATATCATGTCACGTGGTGAATTTGAGTGTCCGGTAGTAAGCGAGCCATCATGTCCTGTATTCATAGCCTGAAGCATATCCAGTGCTTCACCGCCACGCACCTCTCCGACTACCAATCGATCAGGACGCATGCGCAATGAATTTCGCACCAGATCACGTATGGTAATTTCTCCACGCTGCTCTATATTGGCAGGTCGGGTTTCCAATGATATAACATGCTCTTGATTCAAATCCAGTTCCGCTGAGTCTTCAATGGTAACAATTCGTTCGTCAGGGGGAATAAATGCAGAAATAATATTGAGGGTACTGGTTTTTCCGGCCCCAGTCCCTCCGGAAACAACAATATTAAGACGCCCTTTAACACAACCTTCCAGAAATTTAGCCATCGGCAAGGTAAGAGTACCATTACGAATTAAATCTTCAATTTTTAATAATTGCGAAGAGAATTTGCGAATGGTTAAAATACAACCATTTAAAGCTAAAGGCGGTATAATGGCATTTACACGGGAACCATCCGGTAAACGGCCATCCACCATCGGAACACTTTCATCTATTCGTCGGCCTAATGGTGCAATGATTCTCTCTATAATATTATAAAGGTGTTCATTATTGCGAAAAGTTACGGGTGTCAATTCCAACTTGCCGCGTCGTTCTACAAATATCTGATAAGGTCCGTTAACCATTACCTCAGAAACCGTTTCATCTTTTAACAATGGTGTAATAGGACCATATCCAATTACTTCATCCATAACTTGACGAATAATTTCTTCCCGGTCAGCCTTGGTAAAAAACCGATTCTGCTTTTCCAGGTATGATTCTGCCACCTGCCTGACTTCCTGCTCAATTTTCCCCGTTTGTTCCAGGTTCTGTCCGGCGCTTAAATCAACGCCTATCTCCTTTATTACTTCACGATGAATTGCAAAAACCGGCTCCTGGAACTTTCCAGTTATTTCATTCGGTAACTGACTTGGCTTGTTCTCCCGGGTAACCATCTCCTGTTCCTTAAGTCGGCTCATCAACGACATCAGACATCCCTCCCGTTTTCTATGACCTGAAATACTGCTTCTATACCTTTCGATACTGCTGCTTTGGGATTCATTTTTACAAAAGGGATTCCCTGATTCAACGATGAAACTACTAGTTTACCATCACTGGGCACTTCCGCTTTTATTTTCATATCCAATACCCTCTCCACATCCCGTGGTTCAAGACCGGCAATTCCGGATGAACGGTTTAATATTAAACGGGTTCGGGATAATAATTGCAGGGTCCGCAAAATATCAATTCCCTTTTTAACATTTTTTATTGTAGGCAAATCGAGAGATATCATTAATAAGATAATGTCAGCTTCCTCCAAAGCAGTAAGGGTTATTTCATCAACAAACGAGGGAGTATCGACAAAAGTATAGGTAAACATACTGCGGCTTATATTAAGTATTTCCTTTACACCGCGGGCAACTACTAATTCAGATAATTCTGGTTTATTAGGAGCTGAGAGCAGGTGAACCCCATTACGTTCATACAAATAATTCTCAAGAATGTCCGGGGAAGGTTTTTCGCCTTCCTGCATTAATTCAGCAATGGTCATACGAGGATTCACATTCATCATAATGCTGAGGTCACCAAACTGAACATCCAGGTCAATAAGACCCACTTTTCCCCGATATTTTTGGGCAGCACATACAGCCAGGTTAGTACAGACTACACTTTTGCCTACCCCTCCCTTGGTACCGAAAACAGTAACGATTTTATGATTTTCTGCCCGGTTTAAACTTGGCGGCACTTCAACCTGCTGATTATCACTAGCCTCTCGTATTATTTCCGTCACCTGACGAATAGCCTGGTTTAATTCCTCGGCCGACAAAGGTTTTACCAGATATTCCTTGGCTCCTGCCAGCATGGCTTGCCGGAAATTTTGAATTTCATCATTAATAGAAATTAGTACAACTGCTACTTGCGGATATTTAATCGTCAATTCCCGGGTAGTTTCTATTCCATCCATGATCGGCATGTTTACATCCATTAATACTATTTCCGGATTAAGTGCTTCCACCTTTTCCATAACCTCTAATCCGTTGCACGCTTCATCAACTATATCAACTGCATCATCCAGTTCCAGAAGCTGACGAATACTGGTACGGGTATATTCATTGTCATCTGCCAACAGCAGTTTTATCTTTTTCATAATTAATTACCCCTATTCCTGTTCGGTTGGTTGAGGTGGTGCAATAGACAGTAAATCATTAATCTGGAATGGCGTTAAAGCAGTCAGGTTTTTGTCAATCGGCGAACGTAGTGCTAATCGAACTGTTCCTCGTTCTGTTGCCAAAATAAGTGGTAACGCTTGCTGAGGAGCAACTGCCAGCGTAATAGTTTTGGTAACTCCTTCATTCTTCTGATTAAGTTCAGCAGCAGAACCGGTTTCCAAAATCAATACATCCTGCAAAGCCAGTAATGTATACGGAATAGAGCCACTGGAAGAGTTTTGTTCTATATCAATGGTGGCAAATATGTCCACCCGGTCACCTTTCTGCAGATAACCGGCAACACCGGAAATACTGTTAATTCCTATAGTTACTGCTCGTTTATCCCGGGGGATTTTATAGGCCAGTCGTTGTTCAGACTTACTATCAGCCAACTTGGAGTACAGAATTATTTCTCCGCTGCTTATATCGCTGCAGGCAATTTTACCAACTACATCATTGGGCTCTTGAATTGCATCGGAGTGAACGTATTTTCCCGGTAATTGTACGGTTTCTATCATCTCTTTAGTAATCAATGAGTCAGGGACTATGTCCGCATTAGCCCTGACAACTCCCACCAGATCGTCAGGTTGATATTTTGTTTTTACCTGTTGAATATAAATATTAAACAACAAGGCTGCTGCCAACCCACAAACCAATGCAATTACCCAGTATCTACGGGTACCCTTTAACAATTAAATCCCCTCCCCTATTCATAAAGATAAGAACTGTATAATCCGTAACCACTAATACTGTCATCAATTTCACCGGGGACAACATAACGAACAAAGGCACCTTCCACAGCATTTTCATTACCGTTACCAATATAATTACTGGCTAAAAAAGCCGCAAAGTTAACCACCTCGACTGTTTCAGTTCTGGATTCTGACAACCTCACTATGGGCACTATTAATATTCGGCTGCATCCATCCACAAAAGAATTGATCGTACAACGAGGGGCATGTTGACACTGATCTATCCGGTACTTAATACCTGTTGCGGTAGGTCCGGACATGTTACCGGTCTCAATGGGGATAAAATCGCCAATTGATATCCGCTTGTTATAACCAAATTTAATATTTTTTTCATAAATATCTGCCCCGGTGCCCCCCAGCGCCAGACAACCATACCAGCCTGGAAAAATGAAAGTTCCGGCTCCTCTTTTTAATGTCAGCACATCTCCAAATTGATAATTACCTTCCGAAACTCCGAAAGGCACAATCCCATTTACTGCTGAAGTCGAAGCTACCCGAGCTGAGGCTCGAGCTTTTACCAGTCCCAATTCCTGATTAAATATCCTGGCAAAATGCAGGGGGACTTCCCGCTCAACCTGCCCGGTAATTGAAAAATTGGTATCACGTAATTGAAATTGAAATTCATCTACTTGCAGATCATTCATCTGTGCATAACTGGCAGCAGTCTGTAAAGCCTGTTCGGGCCTTTCCGGCAGATGTTGAACTCCTGCCAACACTGCACTGTCAATGGCATTAACAATTCGTGCCCGTTCAATATATAACAGTCCTACATCCAATGATATAGCTGCACAACCAATTAAAAACACCATCGCCATAGCTGTCATAGCCAATACATTTCCCTTTTCATTGTTAATCTTTCTAAATAAGCTCATACCGCCATCACCTCATTCAATTCGCATGTAACAACGGCTTTCCAGAGGAAAGGGGTTGGGAATTATAGCTGATATAAACGGTGCTACCAGCGGAAGCGAGTAGCGTACTGTTACCTCCAACGGTTCTCCCCGCCTTCTTTCTCCGGTTATGGCGTTTATATCTATATCCATCCGATCCGCATCCAACCAGATACGCTGGTTATTAATCAACTCCACAATTTGTTGATCCGAATAGCCGACTACGCCATGTCGAACGCCATCACGGGCCAAATCACTTATTATCATATAAGCCCCCATGATACGACCCACCTCAAAAATACCCATGAAAAGCAATAACAGGATGGGTAAAACCATGGCCATTTCTACCATAGCCTGCCCTTCCTGTTTCCCGATTGCTTTGCATATGTATTTCATCATAATTTACCACCATATCCAAAAAATACTGCTTAAAGCTCCCAGACAAATTGCCAGACCATAAGGCATTAATAATTTATGATAATGATGTGATTTATTTAGTGATGAAACTTTTGTAAATATGGCAGGATAATAACTCCCAACTACCTGAGCTACTACTAGCCACAACCTGCCATCCAAAGCCAGATATACTAAAGCCATGCCGCCTCCCCAAATTGCTGTCCATAAAAAAGTATTAACTACAAAAACCGGGCCCATTAAAGCTCCGATCATGCCCAAAAGTTTAACATCACCAGCCCCCATGCCTCCTAATATAAAAGGAATTAACAACAAAGCAATCCCCAATCCCAATCCCTGCAGAGAAAGCCATAGAGATTGCCCTCCCCCCTGCAAACCATGGTAAAGCAGAGCGATTATAATACCAGTTAATACCAGCAGGTTGGGTATTCGCCGCCAGCGGACGTCATAAACAGCAGCAATCAGACATAATATTACCAGGACAATGTTAATACTCATCAATCACACCTCATCATAAGTGCAAAACACCCTGCTCTTGCTGCATCCAGAGCAGGGTATCAACACTTATTTCAACTTGCTATTAAGGACCAGCCGGGGCAGCAGTGCCTGCATTTGTAATGGCAGTAGAAACTGCCTGCATTTTGTCTCTGATGGCTTCGCCCATAGGAGTTAATGCAATAATAACTACGATAGAAATCAAAGCCAGTATTAAACCATATTCTGCCATACCCTGTCCTTCTTCATCACGAACCAGTCTTTTCAGTACCTCCAACATGATTCCACCTCCTGCACATATTTCCTGAATCCCATGTTTCTAAATCAAGTATGGCACAGGCAGAAATTTTTGAATATTGTCTAAAAGTTTCATTTTTTGTTAGTCAAAGGTGAGTAAATGATATAGGCCTTTGGTCATGACATATTGAAATCTTAGGACATATAGCATAAAGCACTTTTTTAATTATTGCGATTATTTTGACAATAAGTCTTGGCTATAAAAGTTTAAAAATCATTGATTCCGCTTATAAAACCTTTTCCATATACTTCAATGGTTTCATTGATAATAATGAATGCCTGCCGGTCAATTTCGAATACAATTTCTTTTAAGCGAGGAATTTGTGTTTTTGCCAGTGTAACCATAATTATATGCCGCTTCTCCCCGGAATAAACACCTTGCCCGTTCAAAGCTGTACAACCCCGATTAAGGATATTAATTATGGCATGTGATACTTCCTCACTGTTATGGGATATTATGAAAGCAGTCCTGCCAACATGCGGCCCGTCAACTACCATATCTACCAGGCGGGAAGAAACAAAAATACTGACTGCAGAATAAAGAGCCAATTCCAAACTGGAGATAAATATAAACAGGGAGATTATACTAAAATTTATAATCATAAAAGTTTGTCCCAAATTGTATCCCCGATAGCGACGAACAATGACGGCTACTATATCAGTCCCTCCGGTAGAAGCCTTGCTGCGTAGTACTATGCCTGTACCAATGCCGGTAATTACTCCTCCGGCCAGGGCAGATAACAGAGAGTCCTCTATACCAAGATTCACAGGTTTTAATAAGGCCAGGAACAAGGTTAGAAAACCCGTCCCCAGCAAACTGTATATAATAAAACGGCTGCTAACAAAACGATATCCGGCAATAAAAATTGGGATATTGAACACCACCAGCCATATCCAGATATCCACCCCGAATACGTACTGCAAAATCATGGCCAATCCTGATACTCCACCGGTTAGCATAAGTGCTGGAACCAATACACCCTGCATGCCAACGGCTACGATAAATGAACCAACTATAATGCCGGCAATATCAGTTATTGAAAATTTCTCTTTTAAATAATGTAAAGTATCCACTATTTTGTTCCTCCCCGGAATATCTTTTAGTTCTATTCTATTTTGCCCATACTAAGCAGGATAATTATTAATCAGGGTTTAATTTGCTAAAACTTTGCCTGCAAAATAATAATGGTTATACTGATAAATAGTATTTGTACTCTTTTCAAACTGGAGGTTTATTTATGCAGTTAATAGCCACCTGTGCTTTTGGACTGGAGTCGGTAGTCAATAATGAACTAAAAAAGCTTGGCTATCAGATTATAAAAACTGAAAACGGCAAAACAACTTTTGAAGGTGATTTCCTGGCTATAGCCAGATGTAATCTATGGCTTCGTTCTGCTGATCGGGTATTAATCAGAGTTGGACAGTTTGAAGCCCGCTCTTTTGAGCAGCTTTTTGAACAAACCCGAAGTTTGAATTGGGAAGATTTCCTGCCGGAAGATGCATGCTTTCCCGTAGATGGCAAGTCAGTTCGTTCACAATTGTTCAGTGTTTCCGACTGTCAGGCCATTGTGAAAAAAGCCATTGTGGAAAAAATGAAAAGTAAATATCCGATTAAATGGTTTCAGGAAACCGGGGCACTTTATCGTATTCAGGTATCGCTGCTTAATGATATGGCTACCCTCACCATTGATACCAGCGGTGCCGGTCTGCATAAAAGAGGCTATCGCCAATTATCCGCTGAAGCCCCTCTCAAGGAAACTCTGGCCGCAGCCCTGGTCAGTATTAGTCGCTGGAAACCGGATCGCCCTTTTATTGACCCTTTTTGTGGTTCAGGTACTCTACCGATTGAAGCGGCTCTAATCGGCAGAAATATTGCCCCGGGTCTGCAACGGGATTTCATTGCCGAAACCTGGCCTGATTATCCAAAAAACATATGGCATTCAGCCCGTGAAGAAGCTCATAACCTGATTATTTCCAACCAACCATTGGGTATATTCGGTTTTGATATTGATGGATCAGTTTTAAACATGGCCCGCCATCATGCGAAATTAGCCGGACTGGGCAACAGTATTTATTTTCAACAGCAGGAATTTAATAAACTTCGTTCAAAATATAAATATGGTTATCTGGTTACCAACCCACCTTATGGTGAAAGATTAGGTGAGCAGGATGAAATTAACGCATTATATGCAGGGATGCCAGAAGTTTTTGCCCGCCTTGATACTTGGTCATTCTATATCCTTTCCGCTTTTCCGCATGTGGAAAAAATAATAGGCAAGCCTGCTAATCGCAGACGAAAACTATATAATGGCCGCTTATTATGCCAGTATTATCAATATTTCGGCCCCAAACCGGAAGTTTTGTCCGGCCCCTTCAGTATTTAGGTTTCTTTTTCCTTTCCCGGTTTTTAATCCCTATGTTATAGAATTAATGCCTGCTGGGCATAATATTCAGAAATCTAAAATAGACTATTTCTATGACCTGTATAATCAGGTAATAAAATTGTTTTAATACCCCGGCATAAAACAAATATGTGGGGAAATATGGAGGTTACCTGGCTATGATTTCAGTTATTCTTGCCGGGGGTAAAGGTCTGCGCCTGTGGCCAAACAGTCGTCGGCAGCGTCCCAAGCAATTATGTAATTTTGTTGGTAATCGTTCAATGTTAAATCAAACCATTGACCGTTTGATATCTATAGGTTCAGAACGAGTTATTATAATTACTGGCGATGATTTATTTACTGCCATTGAACAGGAAATTGCCAGACGCAATGATGCCCATATGATTACTGTGTTAACTGAACCGGAAGGGAAAAATACAGCTCCAGCAGTAGGTTTGGCTTTAGCCAGTTGTATTGACGATATTGGCGATCAGGTAATGGGTATCTTCCCGGCTGATCATCATATATTAGATAATCATGCCTTTAAAAACTGTATTCAGCGAGCTATGCTGGCTGCCCATCAGAATCATATAGCTACCATTGGTATTAATCCTAATAGACCGGAAACCGGATATGGTTATATTCAAAAAACCCGCTGGGAATTTAGCAGTTTACCTGATGTATATGGGGTAAACTCCTTTTGTGAAAAGCCGGATATGAATACCGCAGAGCAATATGTCAATGGCGGTGAACATATGTGGAATGCTGGTATTTATATATCCAAAGCCGATGTTCTATTGGAAGAATTTAAACAACATCTCCCGGAAATTTATGCTCCCATAACCTCCGGTTTGGATAGTTATATCCATTCTTATTCCAGTTTACCTAATATAAGTCTGGATTACGGATTAGCAGAAAAATGCAGCCGTATGGCAGTTGTATCTTCTGATTTTGGCTGGTGTGATTTAGGGAGTTGGAATGCTTTACCGGAAGTGTTCCCTGCTGATGCTGACCAAAATGTCTGTTGTGGTGAAGATCTGGTGGCAGTAGAAAGCTCTGATTGTGTGGTAAAACAAGTAGAAAAAAGCATAGTTTTATTCGGAGTAGAAAATTTACTCATAGTTGAAACTGATGATATTGTATTTGTAGCCGATAGAAACCGAGCCCAGGATATTCGCCAGGTAGTTGATAAATTAAGCCTTTTGAATCGCCATGATTTATTATAAAAGATGCAGGCAAGGTATGTTTGCTCTGTATCTGTTTTATTTTCTCCAGTAAACCACTTATAATCAAATTAATTTATTAATTGAATACCAGGTGAGGAAGCAAAATTTTAATTTCCTGCTCCTCACTTAATTGTTAATAAGGAGAGGTTTTTATGAGCAATATTTTTCGCCAATATGATATCCGAGGCATTGTCGGTCCGGAAATAGATAATGTAATGATGGATAAAATCGCCCGTGCTTTTGCTATCCTGGTAAAAAAACACGGGCAAACCGATATTCTGTTGGGCAGAGACAATCGTCATTCTTCCCCGGAATTAGCACAAATTGTTGTCAGGGCACTTACTGAGAGTGGTTGTAACGTAATTGATTTGGGAGTGGTAATTACTCCCATGTTTTATTATGCATCCCGTCATCTTAATATCTATGCAGGCATAATGGTTACAGCCAGTCATAACCCCCCGGAATATAACGGCTGTAAACTGTTATTAGGTGAATCAACTATTTACGGGGATGATATTCAAGAAATTAGACGTCTGGTTGAAGCCGGGATATTCGAATCTTCTTCTTCGATTGGGAAACTGTCTACCCATGACATCATGCCTGATTATGCGGCTATGATCAGAGAAAAAATCCAACTGGGAGCCCGTCCATTAAAAGTTGTTGTAGATTGTGCCAATGGCACTGCTTCACTTTTTGCCCCGGCCATTTTAGCCGATCTGGGTTGTGAAGTAATTGAACTTTATTGTGACTCCAATCCTGATTATCCCAACCATCATCCCGACCCGGTTAATCCGGATAACATGCAGGATTTAATCAAGCTGGTCAGAGAAAGCCAGGCTGACCTGGGCATAGGCTTTGACGGTGATGGTGATCGCCTGGGAGTAGTTGATGACCAGGGTAATTTAATCTGGGGAGATAAATTAATGATTCTTTTCTGGCGGGAATTGTTACCCCGTTACCCTGGCACTGAAGCTATTGTAGAAGTTAAATGCTCCCAGGGACTAATAGATGAAATTGAACGCCTGGGAGGCAAAGTAGTTATATATAAAACTGGACATTCCTTGATAAAAGCCAAGATGAAAGAAATTAATGCCATATTTACCGGCGAGATGTCGGGACATATGTTTTTTGCTGACGAATACTATGGTTATGATGATGCTGTTTATGCTGCTGCCCGTCTGTTGACCCTGTTAAGTAAAAGTGAACGGAAATTAAGTGAAATGTTAGCGGATATACCTGTTTATTATTCAACTCCGGAAATAAGGGTTCCCAGTTCTGATCAGGAAAAGTTTGATGTAGTAGCCAAAGTTCTAAACTATTTTCATAATAAATATGATGTGATTACAGTTGATGGAGCTCGGGTTTTATTTCCTGACGGTTGGGGTCTGGTAAGAGCCTCTAATACGGGTCCCGAATTAATAGTTCGTTGTGAAGGCCGAACTCCGGAGGCATTAAGCACTATTAAGGATGAACTGTTTAACTATCTTAATTCTATTAATGTAAAGGTCCCTGACAGTCACCTTAATTGAAACAGAAGTATAAAAGGGTAGATTAAACGGGGAGAATAAGAAATATAAAGATATTTTTTATCAAAAAGGAGTGATGATATGAGCATCATTAACCTGGGCACTTATCCCCCCAAACAATGTGGTATTGCTCATTTTTCCAGTGATTTGCGCCACAGTCTGGAAAATCGCCGGCAAGTTCTGATCGCTGCTGTTTCTGATCAAGAATACAAATATAAATATGGAACAGAAGTGGTTATTAATATTAATCAACAAACTCGCCAGGATTATATTCGCGCCGCTACTTATATTAATCAATCGAATAGTATCGATCTGGTCGTTATTCAACATGAATATGGTATTTATGGCGGAGTTGATGGGGAGTATATCCTTGATTTCGTTAAAATTTTGCATAAACCATATATAATCATAACTCATACAGTTTTACCGAGACCGCTTGAACACCAGAAAAATATACTGCAGACTTTATGCCGCTATTCATCGGCAGTAGTATGCATGACAAATAATTCAGCCCTGTTGCTTCAGGATATTTATGGAATACAAGCGCAGAAGATTAATATAATTGGACACGGGGTACCGGAATTTAAACCTCAGCCGTCCAGCCTTCTGAAACAAAAATACCATCTGACTGATAAACAGGTTATAAGTACTTTTGGATTAATTGGACCGGGCAAAGGTTTGGAATTGGGAATTGAAGCCATAGGCAAACTAACTGCAGACTATAAAGATATTATATTCCTGATTCTGGGGCAAACTCATCCCATGTTGCAAAGACAAGAAGGAGAACGCTACCGGGAAATGCTAATAGCTAAAGTTGAGGAACTGAACATTTATGACCAGGTCATTTTTGTCAACCACCACCTCAGCGATGAAGAATTAGGGGAATACCTGTATCTAACTGATATTTATTTAAGCCCTTATCCTAATATGGAACAGGCGGTAAGCGGTACCCTTACCTTTGCAGTTGGCTGTGGACGGGCTATAGTTTCTACTCCCTATGCCCACGCCCGGGAATTATTAGCCGATAACCGGGGATTATTATCGGCTGGTCCGGATCCCGAACAACTGGCAACCCTGATGCGTTCAATACTGGATGACCCTGAACTGAAAGAAACTCTGCAAAGAAATGCTTATGCCATAGGAAAGACTATGACCTGGCCTCAGACGGGTGTCCGTTATGACAACTTAATCAAAAACCTGCTGCAGGATTATCAAGTAGAAAGTGAAAAGGTTAATTATGCTGGATTACAGGCACTTAATTAATATGACCGATAAAAACGGTATGTTGCAATTCTCCAAAAAATCCACTCCTGACCCCTACAGTGGTTATACATTGGATGATAATGCCCGGGCATTAATAGTCGCACTGGAAATGGAGAACGGTTATCTGTTAGCCAGACATTATGCAGATTTCCTCTGTGCCTGCCAACAAGGTAACAGCTGGTCAAACTTTATGTTAGACGGTCATTTTTCCCATCAGTTTGACTCTGAAGATAGTTTTGGACGAGCAATAATGGCATGCTGCCTGGGGACAGACTCTGTCTATGCCGATATTCGTTCCCTTTGCGGCCAGATGCTGCAGAGAAATCTTCCCCAAACTTCAAATTTTAAATCCCCACGGGCCATTGCCTATGTTTTAACCGGTTTATGTCATACGCGGCCTGCCCTATATAATAATCTGTATGAAATAATACTGCGACTGGGCAGTTTTCTTATTAACCTTTACCATAATTATCATGATAATAAATGGTTTTGGTTTGAAAATTCGTTAACATATTGTAATGGCATTCTTCCCCAGTCCATGTTTTGTCTGTATCGCCTTACTGGTGATAAAAAAACTTTGAACATTGCTAATAACACCATGGGTTTCTTATGTGACACCTTATTTGCCAGAGGTTATTTAAATATCATTGGAAATGAAGGCTGGTATCAAAAGGGCTCTTCACCAGCCCGGTTCGACCAGCAGCCGGTTGATGCTGCCTCAACTGCTTTTGCCTGCCTGGAAGCCTACAATGCTACTGGCAAAATAGAATATCTGGAAAAAGCCAATGCCTCTTATCAATGGTATCACGGCCGAAATATACATGGATTATCACTCTATGACAAGAATTCCGGTGGTTGCTTTGATGCCCTGACCGCTAACGGAGTAAATCTGAATCAGGGTGCTGAGTCCATCCTTTCCCTGCTGCTGACCGAGCAATATGTAGCCCATAATCTGAATGAGCTGAATCAAGCCAGCGGGTAATGCTTATTTAAATACAGGTAGAAGGTTATAGAAATACAAAAAGGAGGGCCTTAAAAAAAGCCCTCCTTAAATTATATTTAATCAGATATTCTTTCCGCTCACTATCTTACGCGGGGTGGGAAGGTAATAAATATTCCGTGGGGATCTACCACTTCGCGCAATACTTGCAGAATATCATCACTGGGTGCAGGAATATGCTCAATTTGCTCAGAAACTTTAAGTTCAAAACCGGTACATGCCTGGGCAATTTCCGGCGTCATACCAGGATTTAGCCCTTTAATTCGCATCCATTTGGTTTCGGGTTCAAAATCCATAACCCCGATTTGAGTCACGCAGGCTACCGGTCCGTTACCTAATAAACCGGCTTCCCTGCGGCTATTCCCACCGGTTAAATGTCCGGGGCTGGTTAAAAATTCTAATTTAGCTGGAAATTTACTGGGATCCTGCAAGCCAACCAAAATAACATTCTCACTCAGAGAACTAAGGTCGTTGCCACCACCGCTTCCAGTTAAGCGAGATCTGAAATCCCAAAAACCGCCGCCAATAAAATGGGTATTTAGATTGCCATACATATCAATCTGGGCAGCACCCTGGAAAGCAATATCAACAAAACCGTTGGCAGCCATGGCAAATGAATGAGCCATTTCCATGGTCATAGGAGCTCTTCTGAAAGTAGCAGCTCCGCCAACCGACCAGGGCATCGGGCCTTCCCAGGGATCCTGTCCTCCACTTTCATAAACCAGGGTAATATTAGGTGCATGGGTTTTTTTAGCCAGCATGGCACCAACCATGGGCAGACCGGTTCCAACATAAACTATTTGACCGTCCATAATTTGTAAAGATATATTATATGCTAACTGTTCAAATGGATTAGCAGGTGTACTCAAAGCTGTCCCTCCCTTATTCCGTTATTGGTATAACTGGTTCATAACTGAAATCAACGCCGATATCCTCGATTAAATATTCCTCTGCTTTTTCCAGACGTTTTAGATTATGCAGGTATTCCAAACCGCCTAAATCTTTTATGAGTTTTTCAATAAAACTAAACTGGTCAGTGGTGTTATATACCCAGTAATTCAGGAAATCCCCAATACTCTCATCTGATTTCAGGCCAATGCGCATTAACCATTCCCACCATTCCCGAGACCAGTAATAATTACCCGGGCAACATCCGGGCAAACAGCCAAAAGGCAGTTCTACTACCGCATCAACAATCATAAAAGGAATGCAGGTATCCTTGGTATCAAAACGCATTAGTAATTCCGGTACTACTTCTTCACAAGTTATAATAACTTTACGGCAGGCATAAGCGAGAGCAATATCATTAACTGCCGGACCGCTGATTTTAGCATTGCCAAAGCGATCAGCCTGCTGGCAGTGAATAAATACAACATCAGGATGGAGGGCGCTAACCAGGACAACCGGTTCATTGCTCCAGGGATCCCGAGAAAGCTTTACATAAGGATTGTATTTAAGCATTTCCGAACCTAACAGCTGTTTACAGGCAATATGGGGAGCGCCATATTGTGCAGCCTTAAAACCCAGCCCCATTGAGCCGTGGCTCCATTCAGAGAGTACCTTTACTCTGCCATCCTTTACCATTCTGGAGTAATTACGGTCCGTCCCCCGCATTTCCGCACCTATATAGGAGTTATGGGAGTATTTTGAACATCCGGACCAGGCCACATAGGATTGATTGGTATTCGGCGAGCCAATGAACTGCAAATCTTTCTTTTTCTGTCTCAAAATTTCAAAAAATACCTGCATAGGTGTACGCACATAAGAAAACCCGGTATCCGCAACAATATCCCCATCACTTACATATTTGCTGACCGCTTCCTGCAGGGTTATACGTTTATCAATTTTACCCCGGTGTTTTTTTAAGTTTCCTTCGCGAAAGGACTCGTCATCAATGAGCCTGTCCAATATACTGGCATCTTCAATGCGCAGATTTTCCAGAGCTTCTTCATTGTAAGTAAATTTCGATGGCAAAACCATACCTCCCCTATATTAAATTACACCATTAGATTATATCTTAAAAGTCCGACTAAAGTAAACAATCAGATTTTAGAAATATTCACAAAACTTGGGGCGCTAGTTTGCCTTAATTTTGCCAGCTTTCAAAGTTTTATTTTTTACCGGAATACCTGTTGATTTAAAGTAAAATAAATAATAACATTAATGTATGAACAGTTGTTCATATATTAATTTAACTGGGGTGATTTTAGTGTCAGTTGAGTATGACGATTTATGCAGTATTCAGTGCATTCATGAAGAAAAAGTGGCGGCCACAGCAGAGCTTATGCCCTCTGAAGATACTACACAGGCTCTGGCCCATATTTTCAAAATTTTAAGTGATAACTCCCGAATTAAAATATTATTTGCTTTGATGCATAACGAATTGTGTGTATGTGACCTGGCAGCAGTTACAGGTTCTTCGGAGTCCTCAGTTTCTCACCATCTAAGACTCTTAAGAGCCGATAAGCTGGTAAAATACAGACGGGAAGGCAAAGTTGTATATTACTCGCTGGCAGATGAACATGTGGAAAAAATTTTCCAGCAGGGATTGGAACACGTAATCGAATAAAATTTTATCCAGGAAAGGAGCGGCAGTCATGACCGCTATTGATATAGCTGATTTACAGGTAAACTTAAGTAATTTTTATGTAATCGGTATGGATTGACCGGGTTGTGCAGCCAAAATTGAAACGGCTGTTAAACAATTACCGGCGGTAATTGACGCACAACTAGCTTTTTCCACGGGTAAACTGAATATTAGATACCAGGATATACCGGGAGTTAACCAAGAAGAACAGGTAATGAATCTGGTAAAAAATATGGGTTACGAAATCAGCCCTGACTCGTTTCTAATTAAAAAAGGCGAAAAACGGAGTTTTAAAAGTCGGCTGGTTTATCTGCTAAAGCATACTTACAGTGCTTCCATGCTTTTATCCGGTCTGGCACTTTTTATTGCCTTGCTGGCTATATTGCTGGATATACCGGAGTCAGCTATTTTATCAGTTTTTATTATTGGTATAGCTGCAGGTACTTATCGACCGGCTCTAACCGGCTGGTATACTTTGCGTACCCTGCACGAACTGGATATGAATGCCCTCATGGTAATAGCAGTTATTGGAGCAACTGTTATAGGTGAATATCAGGAAGCTCTGGCAGTAGTCTTTCTTTTTTCACTGGGAAATTTTCTGCAGGTATATACATTTGATAAAACCCGTAATTCCATTCGAACGTTGATGGATTTATCACCGCGGGAAGCTCTGGTTAGAAGAAATGGCCGGGAATATAGAATTCCCGTTACTGATTTGGAAATTGGTGATTTAATCATAATTGCTCCCGGGGAGACTATCGCCGCTGACGGGTTGGTAGTATCTGGCAGCTCAACCGTTAATCAGGCAGCCATTACCGGAGAATCTGTACCGGTTTTCAAAGAACCTCACAGTGAAGTCTTTGCCGGTACAATTAATCAATACGGTTCACTGGAAATTAAAGTTACCCGTGAATATAAAAATACAACCCTGCAGCGAATAATAACCATGGTGGAGCAGGCCCAGAGCGAAAGGGCTCCGTCACAACAACTAATCGACCGTTTTGCCCGCTATTATACGCCTACCGTTATTGTACTGGCAATAATGGTAGCGATAGTGCCTCCGTTGTTCATAAATCAGCCCTGGCATCACTGGATATATATGGCTCTGGCTGTGCTGCTGGTTGCCTGTCCCTGTGCACTGGTTATTTCCACGCCGGTTTCCATTGTATCAGCGATTGGCAATGCCGCCCGCCAGGGAGTATTAATTAAAGGCGGCAGTCATTTGGAGGAGTTAGGCAGTTTATCAGTAATAGCATTTGATAAAACTGGTACGCTTACTGAAGGTAAATTGGAAGTGGTCGATGTTATAAGCCTTTCTGATATAAGCGTTGATAAATTGTTGAGTATTGCTGCCGGAATTGAAAATCGTTCCGAACATCCGCTGGCCAATGCCATTATAAGAAAGGCAAAGAGTGAAGCGATTAGCATTCCACCGGTATCTGATTTTCAGGCAGTGCCGGGAAAAGGCGCCAATGGTATCATTAATGTACAGCGTTATCATATTGGTAATTTGCGCTATTTTGACAGCCTTAATCTCGATGCCCGGGATCATATGGAACAGATAGCCAGTCTACAAAACGAAGGTAAAACCCTGGTATTGATAGGTGACCAGTATAAAATAATCGGCATTATAACTTTAATGGACAATCTGCGTCCGGATATCACTGAAACAACTGCTGCTCTGCGTAAAGCTGGTATAAAGCAAATGGTTATGCTGACCGGAGATAATTGCCAGGTAGCAGCAACTATTGCCAATAATTCCGGCCTGGACAGTTATTACGCGGAATTGTTGCCTGATGACAAATTAAAGGTTATAGAGCAGCTATTAGCTGACCACCGGGTAGCCATGGTAGGTGATGGTATAAATGACGCTCCGGCTCTGTCCAGAGCTACCATTGGAATAGCCATGGGAACTGCCGGTACGGATGTGGCCCTGGAAACGGCTGATATTGCTCTAATGTCTGATGATTTATCCCGTTTACCTTTTGCCATCAGACTAAGTCGGCAAACCTTGAGAATTATTAAACAAAATATTGCCTTTTCTTTGTTGTTTAAAGCTGCAATTCTGTTAATGATTATTCCTGGGCTATTGACTATGTGGCTGGCAGTAATCGGGGATGTCGGTACTTCGATTCTGGTGACGCTCAACGGTATGCGATTGTTAAGAAAAACCTGATGATCGCAGAAGTGAGTTTTAATTATATAAATATACCGCTCGCAGGCTTTACATGGGCATCACCAACGGCTTGGCTCACGTCTCAAGGGTCAGGTTAAAAAATCGGCCGGACTTTTTCAAAGTATACTGCGGTTTTGTACTCATCAGCGACTAATTCGGAATCTTTCCGGGATTAAATCGGCCAGCGTTGCTGTGGCTACACCTATACTGGTATCCGCGGCTCCATAATAGACCAGTATTTCATCATCATCTTCCAATATATCCTTGTCGCTTCCAGCCACTGCACCGCAGGTAAACACTACATTAGGCACCCAGGCACCAGAAAGACCAATCTCATAATCTTCTTCCGGTTCCAAAATAGGATTGGGAGAACGGTAAATAACCTTTTGGGGATTATTTAGATCTACCAATAAAACCCCCAGACGGTAAACATAATTATTATCGACTCCGTGGTAAATCAGCAGCCATCCGTATTTGGTTTTCAAAGCCTGAGCTCCGGCACCTATTTTTAAAGAATCCCACATACGCCCTGGACGCGGCCCCACAATAATGGCATGGTTTTCCCGTAAAGGAAAACATAGTTCATTGGCGTAAGTTACCCAGATACTGGGTTCAATCCGATGATAAACAATATATTTGCCGTGAATCTTTTCCGGGAAAACTATAGCATCCTTATCCCAGATATTTTTAAACGCCAGACCCTCCCGCTGCCAGTTGGTATAGTTTCCTGCCTTAAAATCATCAAGCCCGATTGAAGCAGCTGCAATCTGGGCAATATTGCCATCATATGCCGTATACAGCATAAATATCCGCCCGTCAACAATAGTTAAACGCGGATCTTCACATCCCATGGCCTCTTCCGGAGTTTCCGGCGAAAATATCGGTTCGCTTAATCGCTCCAATACTTTATAACCATCAGTTATGGCCAGGCCGATACGGGAAATTTGATCTTCTCCCACCGCCCGGTAAAACAGATAAACTTTATCCCCTATCCGCAGTGCCCCGGGATTCAGCACATATTTGGATTCCCACCAGGAATCTATTGGTTCCAGTAACGGGTTGCCATGGTATCGCTGCAAGTGTCGGCTGGGTTCATTGGTGGTCTCCTGTACCACGACCGCTACATCTTTAGGTCGGGTTGGCATAAGCATATCCAACAGATTTTGATTGCTTTTACCGGACTGAATCAGGCGAAATACTATCGACATGATTTCCTCAGGATTATAACCCAACTGTCGATATAAAACTTCCAAAAAGTCATGGTTAAACCAGCGGGATTCAACACTGGTAGTTAAAGGTGTCGGGATATTAACTCCGCCCTTATAACTGTAACTGGCCCAGCTCCAGGCTGTGCAAGTCAGAAATACTTCATTTTCCAATAACTGACTCAGTCCATAACCGGAAGCCATCAATCTAATAATTCGAGCAGCTTCATTCTTACCTTCCTGCTCCAGTTTATCAGCCAGATATTGGATTTTTCCCATCATGTTGCGATGATGAAAATTTTCAAAAATATTATGGGCAGAAAAATCGTCTCCCCGCCTTACTCCCAGTAATGAATTACGTATTTTTAGACCTATATTCTTGCGTTCAGCTACCGTATTTATAAATAGTTGCGAGTAATGATCCGCCTGAGCCATACGACGAACAATACTGGTAAAATATCTGAGTTTCGGAAACTTGCCACCTTTTGCAGCATCCAGCGGGCGAATTACTATACGACCGGTTACACGGTTAAGGTTGGATATTTTCACCTGACTCAGGACCCCCATACGAACCTCCTCGGTCAGCAGAACCGGTTTTAAATCGGTCCATTCAAAACTCTCCGGTTTTAAGTTTTCTGTCAGCCAGATTAGATCACGGTCTGTATAACTCAGACTCTCAACCAGATTGGCATAAGTCACCGCATCACGGGTATCCAGGTTATCAATTAACTGACGAGGCTGATAAAATCCGCGAGGAATCATCAGATTTACCGGCGGAAAACGGATAATCATTTCCCTTAATAAATCTGTACTCATAGTAAACATACGCTGATCAGGAAATATCGAAAATAATTTATCGATAAATTGTTGCAGCCCTTCTTCAATCCGGATATCACCAGGCAGGATTTCATCCAGTGTTTGTTCCACTCGGGTCATAAACTCTTCAACTGCCCTGATTATATTTTCCGGACTGGTGTCAACGGGTAGATTAAGACCCTGGCTTAAAAACTGATTAAAATCGGATTCATATCGGTGGCGTAAATCTTTAAAAATATCATCGGTCTGAACTATGTGCTGATCTTTACCGGCAATCCTTTTAGGAACCACTACCGGTTTTCCGGGTACATACTCCATATATCCCAGCGGGATTATAGCCGGTTTTCTTTGCTCCCGGTGTTCCACCCACTGACGACTAAAATCTGCTTTTTTATCCCAGAAATTGTTTGTTAGACGTTGACGAATTGATTCCATTTTCCCTACCATCAGATTATCAAGCTCCGCCTCGCCAACCACGGCCGCTTTTTCAGCAAAAGCCTCCATTTCCAAACTATAACTGGCTACCCGACCATTATACAAAGCAGTTACCAGGGATATTATTTGCTGGTCATTATAGTTTTCGTCAAATGAATACTGCAAAAATAATTCCAAAAGTGCAGTTATCCAATCTTCATCAGACAGATAAAACTTCTCCCCTTGTTCAAGTTCTTCCCATAATGGTAATTTTATTTTGCTTTTTACCAATTCACATAGATCCTTGTTATCTTCGCAACCACTATAGTAGTTCCTCAGTAAATCATCGATTGAATAATTAACACTATCCGGTCTTTTTATTTCGCTGCGGGCTAAAATGTCAGCTACTTTTATTATCAAACGGTCCTGAAGCCATATGGCACTGTCCCTTTTCAAAGCTTCAAAAATAGTCAGCGCATTATCATAAAATATCTTATTGCGGGTTTCCAGGCTGTGAGTTTTGACGGCGCCCCCTTTATTAATTTCACAAATACGCTTGCTCCAGCATAATGCCCGCGTTAATATCCAGAAATCAATTCCATGGCCTTGAATATATTTCCCCCAGAATCGGGCCTCATGAGCCAATTCCTCAACAAAATCATGACTGAGAGCATAAATCCCTCCTAACGGATCACCCAAACGACATCCATAAAAGCTTTCCAGAATGGGTGCTGCCATCATATGGGCAATACTGTCAATTCCCATATAACGACGCAGGCTGCCCAAAACTATGTCATATTCCCCCTGAATGGGAGTAAGCAAGCTTTCCAGCCAGGCATCATCAACCCCGGGACCATTGTCAGTTGTCATATGGGCATTAAACAATATCAGATCAGCGTCCAGTTTACTGGCAATATCCATTATGGCCCTGACACTCATACCCCGGCCGCTTATTTCGGGTGGCATTAAAAACTCTATATGCGGATGTTGCAGATTAAGCAGATGAATTGTATCAAGAATGGGTCCGGCTGAATAATCACCGGCGCATACAATCAATTGGCGACGGCCTATCCATGATTTTAGCACCTGATCAATAGAAGCTAACATTTTAGGTAAATGATCAATTTCATCCCGAAAAGGTATGCCTATTACCAGATCATAGTTACTGTATTGAGCCAAAAGCGGTTGTATCTCATCTATTTTCTGATCATATCGGCTTTCAATATCCGGATAGGTCAAAATTAGCGCCCCCTTTTAATTAATGGCAAAATTAAAACTCTACTGTAAATAATTATGCTCATTATGGGGTTATTATATTAATGAATGATGATGAATTCAGGAAAGTAAAGTTATATTATACGCACTCTAAAGTAATACTCCCCTCAGAGTAGATAGTCGAAATTTATTTTAACTGTCTACTTTGAGGGGAGCATATCATTACCAGGCCTCTTATCATTAAATATTTTGTTATATATGAAATTAACTACTATTGAATACCCTGTGCTTTAAATCTAAGTGAGGAAAAATACTGAATAAGTCCCGGCTCCGACATGGGAGCCAATAGCAGCGCCTATTTCAGAAATTACAAAATCCTGACAGCCAAACTTTTTCTCCAGCAGCTGTTTTATTTCCAAAGCCCCTTCGTAATCATTGGAATGGTTAATTCCAATTAACTGCTGCGGTAAATTCCGGCCTCGTTCCTCCATTATTTCCAGCATTCTCTTTTTTGCTTTTTTTAGTCCGTGGGTTTTTTCCAGAGGAACTATAGCCCCATTAACAAAATGCAGAATCAGTTTAATATTCAATAAATTACCCAACGCAGCTGAGGTTGCACTCACCCGGCCGCCCCGTTTGAGCATTTCAAAGTTACCGACAATAAACAAATGTTGAATGCGATTAATATTATCCTCTATTTCCGCCAGTACTTCCTCTTTGTTTTTTCCCTCCTTAATAGCGCGGGCAGCACGAATTACCGTAAGCCCGTATCCTACCGAGGCACTTTTGGAGTCAATCACGGTTATCCGGTCAGGGTCAATACCGTCACGGGCAATACAGGCTGATTGGTATGTACCACTAAGCTCAGATGAAAAAGCAATATAAATGACCTGATCTGAACTGTTTTTGATTACCTCCTCAAACTCCTGCTGAAACTCAACCGGAGTTATCTGTGAAGTAGTCGGCATAACGCCCGGTTCAGAAATTAAACGATAAAACTCCGGTGGTTGAATAGTCAACCGGTCATAAAAAGTAGTATCTTTAATAGTTACCGGCATATAAAACAGCTTAACATCAAGTTCTTGTAAAAGATCCGAATCCAAATCACAGGCATTATCAGCGTAAAGTCTTATAGCGATGGAGGTTCCCCCCTTTTATTAAATTCCTTTCAAGAACTTTAAACGCATTGTAACCCTTTATCGCTACTTTAAACAAGGTTTATTTATAACTTTCATACTCCGTTATATTAACATATGTCAGGTTTTAATAACCTATTACCCGGTCTCATTATTTTAATTCGTAATATCATTAATAATAGTATCTATCTCTTAATATACTGGTTTTTTATTCCCAATCGTCACTTAAAGGTATAGAATTAAACATTATTGTAATCGAGGATCATTATGAACCGTCAAATATTTTTAACTCCATTATTTTTATTTGCTGCTGCCAGTCTTTTTATAGGTATATACAGTGGCCTGTACGAACCTTCTTTTAATAATTATCTGGCCCAGGTTCATCAATTGGACGCCTTAGCCCGGGGTGCTCTGGAATTTCCACGTGAGCTGCCCGGCTTTCTTATTGTTTTCATTTTTGCCTTGTTAGCCTTTTTACCCGATACGCGCATTGCCATGTTTGCGGCTTTTCTAATTTTCATATCGCTTTTAGGTCAGGCATATCTGGCACCGGATATGAAATGGGTAATAGTATGGATGCTTACCTGGAGTACCGGCGCTCATCTGTATATGACGCTTAAAAACTCAATTTGTCTCCGTCTGGCTGACAAAGGTCATGAGGGTCGATTGCTGGGTGCCATTGGCGCACTGGAATCAGTTGGGATTCTATTAGGTATGGGAGTAGTATACTGGGGGGCCACGCATTTAGATATTTCTTTTAGTGTAATCTTCCTTATAGCTGGTATTTGCGCCTTGTTGGCCAGTTTAAGTATGCTCTTGATAAAACCCATTCCCCTTAAACGCCCGGAAAAATATTTGTTAATTAAACGCAAATATAGTTTATTTTATTTATTAAACATTTTATTCGGAGCGCGAAAACAGATATTTCTTACTTTTGCCCCCTGGGTATTAATCAAGGGGTTTAACTGTGATATAGAAACCTTTGCTTTTCTAGGTATAATTGGTACCATCATAAGTTTGGTATTCAGGCCGCTTTTAGGCCGGGCTATCGATAGTTGGGGAGAGAAAATAGTAATCAGTATTGAATCTGGACTACTAATAATCATCTGTGTCCTTTATGGAATGTCTCCCCTGTGGTTTCCGGCCCGTATAGCTCTCATAATAATAATGGTATGTTATATAGCTGATCAATTACTGTTTTCTGTTAATATAGCCCGGGCTACTTACTTGAATCGCATTGCTGACAGTCAGTCCGATATCGCTCCTTCTCTATCCATGGGAGTAACGCTGGATCATGGGGTATCTATGCTGGTGCCTATTGCCGGAGGTTTCCTCTGGGCATACAGCGGTCCTCAATGGGTTTTTCTGGCTGCTGCATTTATAGCTGTTCTTAATCTAATATCCGCCCTGTTCATCCCAGATCTGGATCGCAGTTTATATAGTACCGATATCGAAACCGTCGAATAAATGTGTCAATCAAGAGATCCTTCCTCGTCTGCAACTCCTCAGGATGACATTCATGATACTTTTTCAAATCTCAAGCCGCCACCTGCAGCAGCCAGGATGAGTCCCTTACAGGACTAGACCCTGCGGATACTACTGATATATCTACCAGGTATTTATAAGGTATCTGATGTTCCCCGTCACTCATCGTCAAAATTAATCTAAATCTGAGTGCCGGGTCACAACTAATGTTGCAGGTTCAAAAATATGCTTCCCACTCTCGTCAGTTGTCCTACTCAGAACCTGAAACTTTATCCAACTCTTGCTTTAAAACATCGTTTGCTAACAATCCGGCCTGTTCAAAACTAATCTGACCTTTATTATTCAAAATAATACTGGTTGGTACTACCTGAACCTTATATTTATTACCTAATTCAGCATTTTCCCTTTTACTTAGATTGACATAAATAAAACGTACCGATTCTTCATATTTCGGCTGCAATTCATCAAAGCTGACCAGCTGATCTTTGCAATACGGTCAAGTATCAGTACCAAACAGTAACCAGACAGCTTGGCCCTCTTTTTGTGCCTGCGCAATATTTTGTTCTGCATTCATCGATATATTTACCTCTGTGCTGCCAGGTTTATCAGGTTGATTAGATTCTTGTTTGGCAGCCAATCCATTAATTATTAGATATCCACCTATAATAATTAAAATCAGGCGAAATAATAGTTTCCCGTTTAATTTCATGTCGACAACCTCCATTTCATTAATAGTTATTTGTTTTTTCATAATAGCATACTAACAACCCGCCTCTATAACTCAGAATATTAAGGGTCAAAAATATTTCAACATAAAGCTGATGTTACAGCGATTGGGTCTCCATAATTATGGAAACCTATAATTAAAATTTTTATGAAGATTAATAAGTCTGTCAAGGACCAATACCCTCACATTATATAAGAATTGTCATACTTTTTTTAATTGTGAATAATATAATTAATTGCAGATATCTCATTCCACTTCTCAGATTAATGTGTTAATATGGTTAATATATGGCAGATGCTGTATGAACGGATAAGGGGGTTGAGGAAGGGCGATATATTATAAGACCCGGACGACTATCTACTCTTACCCAAAAAATTTTTAAAAGGAGTGAAGGTATAGTATGAAGATCGCTGGAAAGACTGCTATCGTAACCGGTGGAGCATCCGGTCTTGGTGAAGCAGCAGTAGAGCGTCTGCACGCTGCTGGTGCCAATGTTGTCATCGCTG
>JAAYBS010000171.1 GCA_012718855.1 Syntrophomonadaceae bacterium | reverse complement strand
CCATACTATTGAACTCACCAATGATTTAATTGAGCGATCGGGATTGTCAGATATTTCTTTTATAAATATTAATCCGCAATCCGATATTTCCGATTTAATTGCTCAGGGTGAAAATCTGGGTGCATTGGTAGATCAACAACAACCGGAAGATATTCGTTCATTACAGGAAACATTGATCTATGCTCTAAAAGGCGTAGCTGCCTATGCTTATCATGCTTATATCCTGGGTCAGAAAGACCAGCAAATATATGATTTTGCCTATGAAGTGCTGGCAGCAATAAATAATGCAGACAAAGATTTAAATGATTGGCTGGGCCTGGTATTAAAATGCGGGGAGATAAATATTTTGGCTATGCAGTTACTGGATGAAGCCAATACTTCTGCTTATGGTCATCCTGTTCCAACCAGTGTACCGCTGGGACATATAAAGGGGAAGGCGATTCTGGTTTCCGGACATGATTTACATGATTTGCACGGATTACTGAAAGCTACAGAGGGTACCGGAATTAATATTTATACCCACGGAGAAATGTTACCGGCTCACGGTTATCCGGAATTAAAAAAGTACCCGCATTTTTACGGACATTACGGGACTGCCTGGCAGAATCAGCGTAAAGAATTTGTTCAGTTCCCCGGGCCAATATTTATGACCACCAATTGTTTACAGGAGCCAGTTGACAGCTATAAAGCTTCTATTTTTACAACCGGACCGGTTGGCTGGCCGGGGGTTACACATCTGGGTCACGATGAATATGAACCGCTTATTGCCAAAGCCCTGGAAATTGAAGGTTTTACGGATAATACTGAAGCAGGCAGTGTAATGGTTGGTTTCGCCCGTAACGCAGTATTGTCGGTAGCAGATCAGATTATCAGCGCAGTTAAGGCCGGAGATATTAAACACTTCCTGTTGGTTGGAGGCTGTGATGGTGCCCGCAGTGGGCGTAATTACTTTACCGAAATAGTTGAACAATCGCCGCAGGATACGGTAATTATGACTCTGGGCTGTGGAAAATATCGCTTTTTTGACCAGCAGTTGGGAAGTATTGGTGAGATACCGCGTTTATTGGATGTTGGACAATGTAATGATGCTTACTCAGCAGTTCAGATTGCGTTGGCCCTGGCTGATGCATTTGAATGTGGAGTAAACGATTTGCCGTTATCGTTGGTGTTGTCCTGGTATGAACAAAAAGCAGTTGCGGTTTTATTAAGCTTATTGTATCTGGGTATAAAAGATATTCGTCTGGGACCAACCTTGCCAGCCTTTATATCTCCCGGAGTATTGAATGTACTGGTGGAAAACTTTTCCATAAAACCGATTACAACTGCACAACAGGATCTGGCGGTAATTATGGCTTAATGGCCCAAAATATTTAATAAAGCTATTGGGATAATATTGTTAAGGAGTTGGTTTTAATGTTTGATATGACACCGGTAGTAAAACCTATTGATTTAGTGGCTTATCAGCAAGGTAATGTAGTCAGCAGGACTGTGATTTCACAGACAGGCGGAACCGTTACTTTATTTGCATTTGATAAAGGGGAAGGATTAAGCGAGCATACAGCTCCCTTTGATGCTCTGGTATTAGTTTTGGAAGGCGAGGCGCTTATTACGATAAGCGGTAAGGAATATACAGTAAAACAGAATGAAATGTTAATCATGCCTGCTCATCAGCCCCATGCTCTTAAAGCCAACAGTGCTTTTAAAATGATGCTGGTTATGATTAAGAATCCGCAATAATGGTTTTATAAACGCGGACAGGAGTGAAATATCATGCGTTGGAATGAAGAGGCCCTGCAGGAGTTGGAAAAAGTACCGGGTTTTGTTCGCAGCATGGCTAAACGTGCGGTCGAAAAAGATGTCCGCAAAGCGGGACGTGAGGAAGTAACTGTAGAAGATGTTCACAAAGGCCGGGATAAGCATATTGCCTTTGCCGAGGATAAGGAAGATGATCCCGTAACGCGTATTGCTGTAGTCAGATGCGAAACCGTATCGGAAGTGTGTCCGGGGGTGGCATGTTTTAAAGCTTTTAATAAAAGGCATAAACATTTTAAACCATACGGGGAGAATACTGAAATAATTGGCTTTTTTACCTGCGGTGGATGCCCGGGACGCAGGGTTTCAAGACTGGTAGACAGTTTAAAGAAACACCGGGTTGATGTGATTCATCTTTCTTCCTGTATGATGCTGGAAGGGGATTATCCCTCCTGTCCGCATCATAATGAGATCAAAGCCATAATTGAATCCAAAGGCATAAAGGTAGTGGAAGGGACCCACCATTAGCTAATAACCGGGGGTGATAATAATGATGGTAATGAGAACTATAGTGCATATAGATGAGGAATTATGTGACGGCTGCGGGGCTTGCATCAGCCCCTGTGCCGAAGGAGCTTTAATCCTGGAGAATGGTAAGGCTAAAGTAATTCGGGAGGAGTTATGTGATGGTGCAGGTGTATGCCTGGCGATTTGCCCCACCGGAGCTTTAACCCTGGAATCCAGACTGGCAGAAGCGTTTTCAGAGCAAGCAGTAGAAAAACATCAGGCTGGCGGGAGCAGCCATTATATTCCCCAGCATTGTGTTTCCTGCAATGTCAGTGAAGATGACGCGTATTTGCTGGCGATAAAGAATAGGGGCAAATCGTTATGGTATTGTACCCGCTGTTTACCCCGGTTAATTCATGGTTAGTGGTAGGTATTACCAGAAAAAAAGGGTTGAAATTATTCATTTTCAGGTTTATAATCAAGTTAGGTGGAGGAGGGTCAGATTACCTGGTTCTGGTTCACTTTAAAGTGGTAGGTTCAATGGTTAGTTCGGTTAAGTCATATCAGGTTAGACTTGGTTCGGATTAGTTAAGCTAAGTTAGGTTGGTTAAGTTAGGTTGGTTAAGTTAGGT
>JAAYBS010000170.1 GCA_012718855.1 Syntrophomonadaceae bacterium | reverse complement strand
TGAATTATATAATAATCATGTTTTTAAGAGGATAATTAACTCAATTTTGCGAATATTGTCGTTATAGGGTTATCCACGTTCGTAATAACTTGAAGTTTTATGGAGGTGATTGATCAATAAGGTACTATTGAGAAATTTTAATTGGGGGTGAAATGATGCAATTAAATGAAGTTGTAATGGTAAGTGCCTGCAGAACACCTATAGGTAAGTTTCTGGGGCAGTTTAAAGATGTACCGGCCAGGGATTTGGCAGTAACAGCAGGTAAGGAAGCCATCAATAGAGCGGGGATTCCGGCTGACATCATTGATGAAATTGTAATGGGCCAAGTTTATCAGGGTTTACAGAAATCCCTGCCCGCACGTATTGTCGGTTTGGCCTGCGGGCTTCCGGAGCGGAGCAATGCCTGTGTTGTAAATCAGAATTGTACCTCTGGTATGAGAGCGCTGGAAATTGCCAGTCGCAACATTATGGTAGGAGCGACAGATATTGCCCTGGTGGTTGGGGTTGAAAACATGACCCAGAGTCCCTATATGGTTCCCAGTGGAAGAACTGGTGCCCGAATGGGTGATACCAAAATGATCGATTCCTTGACCCATGATGCACTGATTGATTCCCTGGTTCCGGGACACATGGGCTTGACTGCCGAAAACGTGGCGGTGATGTATAACATTACGCGCGAACAATGTGACGAATTAGCGGTCAGAAGTCATCAGAATGCTATTAAAGCAACTGACAATGGTATTTTCAAAAGGGAAATCGTTCCGGTTGAAGTCACCACAAAAAAAGGGGTAACCATTATTGAAACCGATGAACATCCTATTCGTGATTGCACCATGGAAAGTGTCGGCAAACTAAAACCGGCCTTTAAAAAAGATGGGGGCGTAGTTACCGCTGCCAATGCATCCGGCATCAATGATGGCGCATCGGCTGCCGTAATAATGTCCAAACAAAAAGCAGCAGAATTAGGAATAATACCGCTTATGAAACTGGTCACTTCGGTTGCGGTTGGTGTTGATCCGCAGATCATGGGAATCGGACCTGCGGAAGCAATTCCGGTAGCTCTGGAGAAAGCCGGCTGGAATTTTGATGAGGTTGATTACTGGGAACTGCATGAAGCGTTTGCTCCCCAGTTCATTGGCTGTAAAATTCGCCTGAAAGAAAAATATGGCATGGATCTCTTAATGGATAAAGTAAATCACAATGGTTCAGGGATTGCTCTGGGACATCCTATTGGATCAAGCGGATTGCGCATCGTTGTTTCTTTATATTACGAACTGGAAAGACTAGGCCTTACTAAAGGCGGGGCCTCTACCTGCGTAGGAACCGGACCTGCCATGGCCTCTTTGTGGACCCGGGATATATAAATATTAAATGGTGCCAGGCACCGGAGTTATTGAATTATTGAAGTAAATTCAAGGATGAAAAACGCTCCGTGCCTGGCACCTGTCTCGGTTAGCTAGAACCTGACCAAGTCTTTATGCAATACTATATTCCCTTCCAGATTCTGATTCCCGGAACGACCACCCACCCAGCCAAAAACCACGGAACTATCAGTTAATATTTGTACTTCAAACGAGTTAAACATGGGGATAAATTCTGTTTGAATTTTTGAGTTGGGTGCAATTGTAAAAGTCTCATCAAATACCTTGTCTTTCGGTTGCGGGTCGAGATTAAAGATTTTAACTCTCGCTTTATGCGTCTTGGTTCCGTTATTCAATACCAGCACCCGGATATTATTAATAAATTCGCTAATACTGATCGGTCCGGTAGTATACCGGTATTTATATGAGTTTGCCATTTGATTAACCTCCAGAATGTGTTTATA
>JAAYBS010000169.1 GCA_012718855.1 Syntrophomonadaceae bacterium | reverse complement strand
CAAACCACTTAGGCGCCGGCTCTTCCGGCTGGTGCTGTTCATATATCAGACCAATTGCTTGGGCATCCTGCATTATTTTATGTTTCCAATATTCTGCATTACTACCTCCTCCAGTTTGAGCCAACAATACTCTTATTTGCTCTTCACTGGGAAACATATTTCCCGGACATTGGGTAGCGGCTACATCACGGTGCATTTTTATATCCAATTCTTTATGGGCACCAGTATAGTATTTATTCAACCAGTGAATCAGTTCCACTAATGCTGCTATTTGCTGTTCAGTTGGTGGTGCCTGCGTAAAATCTCCATTCAGACATATACCTATGCTGGACGCATTTACCTCTGCACCGGCATGAGCTCCGATACTTTCCTGGGGGCGCCCTCGTTCAATATTGCCATTTTTTCTGATCACAAAATGATAGCCAATTCCTGCCCAGCCGCGTGCCAGATGCCAGCTGTGAATAACGTCCGCCGGCACATCCTGGCTGGCCGAGTGGTGCAAAACTATTTGACTGGTAGAGTTTCGGGGACGCAAGCCGTTAAACTTCAGTTCAGTCTCGATTATCTTCATAATATACCCTCCCATTTTATAAACCTTTTCCAGTATGCTGGGATAAACATATAATACAGGTGGTTAAAATATGAAAGGCTTATTTTTAATTTATTCAACACAAAAGCTATTGGATAATTCTCTTTGCATGGTTTTTTAGCAGCTTAAAATCTTAAATGGAATTAGATCGTGAGCTATTAACGATTATGCTTAAAGTATTTAATTACAATCTGGAGGGAAAAGGTTAAGTAAGGTGATTCGGGTATATAAATGTTTTTAACAGGAAAATTGGTATTTTAGTAACATTTTTAGTAGAAATCCCGTAAATTAATTTTAAATGAACCGGATCAATAGCTTTAGGAGGAGAGTTTTAAAAAAAGGGGTGCGTTAGAATGAGTAATACAATTCAATATCAGGGTGATACCAGGGTTTTCCCCAACCCTCATGAGATATTATGCTCCAGTCAGTTTATGGTAGAGGAATGCCTGGAAATACCCTGTACTAAACCGGATATAGAAAGGCTGGTGGAAACCAAAATCCAGCCAAATATTGACACATACCGTTTTATCGACAGTCCCAAAGGGAAAAAGGTATATATTAGCGGAAATGTGGAACAGGATATAATTTATATTGCAGACACACTTTGTCAGCCGATGCACGCGGTACATTTTAAATCCAGGTTTCATACCTTTATGGATTTATCATCCTGCTGCATTTCCAATTATGCTGCTCTGGGAATGCACAAACCCTTGATTTTGGTTGAATTTATGGAAGTGACCAAACTTTGTCCCCGTTCTATTTTCAAAAGCATTATTTTGTTTGTCTGGTACCCTACCGGACTGATTATTCCTCCGCGACCGCAGCCAATACACATTATTAATCCCACTTGCCAGGTAACCACCAAACCCAGACGCCCCATTAAGAAGCAACGGCATTGGGATTGCGAAGAATAGAGGGAATCAAGCTATATAAATTAAACCATGTAAAATAATTAATAATAATGCAAAGGCTCAACCTGGGCTTGCTTTTTTGTTGTCAATAATAATCGAATATTAACTTAATTTTTGGGGT
>JAAYBS010000168.1 GCA_012718855.1 Syntrophomonadaceae bacterium | reverse complement strand
TTTATGATCCATGTTAGTATCTTTACTTTAATTGGTTTTTTAATTGCATATCTAATATATAAACGCCTGTAAGGATTGATAGTTTGAATATTATTTTAGCCTCACAATCACCGCGAAGAAAAGCCTTACTGAATAACCTGGGGCTTATTTTTCAAAGTGTTCCTTCAGATATTGACGAAGTAATTTATCTTCATGAAACTCCTATTGAATCCAGTAGCAGAATTGCACTGGAAAAAGCTCGGGCGGTAGCGAAACAAGGTTATAAGGGCTCAATAATTGCTGCTGATACCATAGTAGTATTGAACGGGAGTATTCTGGGCAAACCGGCAGATGTCAGTGATGCAATTAATATGCTTAATTTATTAAGCGGGTGCAAGCATCAGGTGATGACTTCCGTATGTGTATTGGATACCAATTATGATGATTATGAAGTTCAGACGGAGATTACGGAAGTATATTTTAAGGATTTAACGCCTGATGAAATCGAGTATTATGTTGCCACTGGCGAGCCAATGGATAAAGCCGGCGCTTATGCAATTCAAGGTCGTGCATCATTATTTGTTAATCGTATAGAAGGATGTTATTTTAATGTAGTAGGACTACCTTTGCAACGATTATATTTGATGCTTGAAAAACGTGGCTTTAGCCTGCTTAAGGGGGGATTAGGCTGAACGATTATCATGTTACGATAAAAGATATGCCTGAAAATATGCGGCCGCGGGAAAAACTGTTGCAACAGGGGGAATCCAGCTTAAGTGATGCAGAATTACTGGCTATTATCCTGGGGCAAGGAATAGTTGGTAAAACAGCTCTGGATATTGCCAATCATGTGCTAATTAATCATGAGGGAAGATTGCGCTATTTGATGGAGGCAACCGTCGATGAGTTAACAAAGGAACCGGGAATTGGGGAGGCCAAAGCGGTAACAATAAAAGCTGCGGTTGAAATTGGACGACGCATATCCATTGGTCAGCAACATAAAATAACGATAAAATCTCCCGAAGATGTAAAAAATGCCTTTATGGAAGATATGCGCTTCCTTGACCGTGAGCGTTTCAGAGTTTTATATCTGGATCGAAAAAATGGAATCATTTTATGGGAGGATGTTAGTGTAGGAGGATTACACAGCTCTATTGTACATCCGCGGGAAGTATTTAAAACAGCCGTCAAAAATAGTGCTGCTTCTATTATTCTTATACATAATCATCCTAGTGGTGATCCTACTCCCAGTAAAGAAGATGTGGAAACAACCAAAGGTCTTATTGAAGCAGGTAAAATTATGGGTATTAATGTACTTGATCATATAATTATTGGTTATGATTCTTATTGTAGTTTAAAAAATAAAGGCCTTATATAAATTAAAGGTTAAGATACAGAAGGAGGATACATGATGGTGTTTGGAAAAGATATGGGAATAGATCTGGGAACTGCCAATACCCTGGTACATTTGAAGAGTAAGGGGATTGTACTGAAAGAGCCGTCAGTGGTAGCAATACAAAATGATACCGGCAGAGTTTTAGCGGTAGGCGAAGAAGCCAAGCAGATGATTGGCAGAACCCCGGGTAATATTGTTGCCATAAGGCCTATGAAAGATGGCGTGATTGCTGATTTTGATATTACGCAGGCCATGTTAAAGTATTTTATTAATAAAGCATTGGGACAGCGTAATCCTATGGCCAGACCCCGGGTAGTTATCAGTATTCCTACCGGTTGCACCACTGTTGAGGAAAGGGCAGTCAGAGAAGCGGCTCTGCAAGGCGGGGCTCGTGAGGCTTATTTAATTGAGGAACCTATGGCAGCTTCAATTGGTGCCGGTTTGCCTGTACATGAACCTACCGGTAATATGATGGTGGATATCGGTGGAGGTACTACTGAGGTAGCGGTTATTTCTCTGGGAGGAATTGTAACTGCCAAATCAGTCCGGGTGGCTGGAGATAATATGGATGAAGCCATAATTCAACATTTAAAAAAGACTTATAGTTTATTAATCGGAGAGAGAACTGCTGAAGATATTAAAATCTCTATTGGATCAGCTATGTGGGAAGGCCCGGAAGAGTTTTACGAAGTGCGGGGACGTGATCTGGTTACCGGATTACCCAAAAATATTCAAGTTTCTTCCATTGAAATTCAATCTGCTTTACAGGAAACAGTTGATGAAATTATTGACGGTATTAAAGTTTGTCTGGAAAAAACCCCACCGGAATTGGCATCTGATATTATGGACCGAGGTATAGTCATGGCGGGTGGTGGTTCCATGTTAAAAGGCCTGGATAAACTTATCAGCAAGGAAACCAATATACCAGTTTATGTTTGTGATGAACCACTATTAGCGGTAGCAAAAGGTACCGGAAGAGTGCTGGAGAATATCGAAGTACTGAAACGGGTACTTGTAGCACCAAAAAAATCATTTTGATATCGGGTGAGGAGCTGTGTTTAGATTATTACGCAATAAGTATTTTTGGGCGGTTATTTTAATCGTAATAATTAGCCTGTCCATTATGAGAATGACTGCTGCTCCTCGTCAGGAAGCTACAGTAGCAGAAAACATTATTCATAACCTGTATAGTCCTTTCCAAAAATGGACTGGTAATATAAGGGGAAACTGGGGCGGAATTAGCTATATTTTTAGTGAAAAACGATCTTTAATAGAAAGAATTGATACTCTGGAAGAAAAGAATAAACAGCTTTCTTTAGATAATCAAATGCTCAGGGAGTATCAGTCAGAAGCCGAAAGATTAAAAAAAATATTAAAATTTAAAGAAGCAAACATAAAAAAATATACTTTACTGGAAGCTAGAGTTATTGCCAGGAGTCCCAACAATTGGTATAAAACTATCGTTATTAACCGGGGGGAAAATCATGGAGTTTATTATGGAATGCCAGTAATTACACCGGAGGGGCTGGTAGGGAAAATAATGCGGGTAAATAATACCACTGCTGAAGTTAACCTGCTCACTGATCGGGAAATGGCGGTAGGAGTGATTTTGCAAAGAACCCGGGAAACCAACGGATTGGTAGAGGGGTTGGGGGATGGCAACTTGTTGAGAATGGGTAACATACCCTATTATTCTTCCGCAGAAGTAAATGACCGCGTAATTACTTCCGGTTTATCAACCACTTATCCTAAAGGAATTGATGTAGGTATTATAAGCAAAATATCCCGAGAGCCCAATGGACTGCTTTTAACAGCCGAGGTAAAACCGGTAGTGGATTTTGACCGTTTGGAAGAAGTGATGGTTATTATTGATTATATACCCAGTACTGAATCTGACGAGGTTAAGTAATGATGATTCGTTATGTGATTCTCGCTTTCCTGCCATTTCTGGCAATATTTCTTCAGTCGACTCTTTTTAGTTTTTATAGTATAAGAGGAACTATACCGGATCTCGTATTAATGTTTGTTGTATTTTTTGCAATTATAAATGGAGAGCGCCCGGGAACTATATATGGCTTTCTGTGCGGATTGCTGGAGGATCTATATATGGGGCGATTAATAGGACTAAATGCTCTATGTAAGGCCATAGTAGGTTATTCTCTGGGCAAGATGCAGGGTAATGTTTTTAAGGAAAATATGCTGGTAGGAGTTTTGGGAGTACTGGCGGGTACTATTATTAATTCGCTGGTTATGTTGATACTGGTCTTATTAGTGTCTGGTTTTCCTGTAGCAGGATCTGATTTCCTGGTAAAAACACTATACCAATGTTTGTATAATTTATTGTTATCCATACCAATTTATTTTTGGTATTTTAATTCGTCACATAATGGTTTGCTAAAGGCTTAAAAGGTGATATAAATGAAAGCCGAACAATATAAACTAAGATTAAGAATACTTTCCGGGGTAGTAATATTACTGCTAAGTGTATTGTTAATACGATTGGCAGTATTACAACTATTTTATAATGATTTGTATCAGACCCAGGCTAAAGAGAATAGTATTCGTCTGGTGTCAGTGAAAGCCCCCCGGGGAGAAATTTATACTCGTGATGGTGAAACGCTGGCCTCTAACAAACTGGTTTATACATTAAATCTTTCATCTTTGGAATCAAACCAGGATGAAGAGGTTATAGAGCGCCTGGTACAATTATTGAATAAGCATTATCCAGAGATTACAGTGGAGAGCATTAATGAGAAAATTGAATTACAAAAGTTTCGCCTCTATGAACCGGTTACCATTATTCGTGATATTCCCTGGGAATTAGTTGTTCATATAGAGGAGAATCGTAGCATTTACCAGGGAGTAATGATTACTGTTGAGCCACTCAGGTCCTATCCTCAGGGTGAACTGGCCGGACATCTGCTGGGGTATATTCATTCCATAAATCCTCAGGAGTTGTCAGCAGAGTCGGGTAAAGAATATACCCTGAATAGTTTGATTGGAAAGTCGGGTATTGAAAAGAGTTATGAACGTTATTTGCGCGGTAAAGACGGAGCTCGTCGGATTGAAGTAGATGCCCGTAATGTACCTATTCCTGTTCAGGAACAGATAACGCTGGAGCCGGAACCAGGCTATAACTTATATCTCAGTATTGATATGAAGCTGCAAAAGGTTCTGGATCAAAGTATGTCACAGGTTTTAACTACGCTTCAGGGGAGTTATCCCAAAGCAAAAGTTGGTTCGGCAGTAGTTATGAATGTAAAGACCGGAGAAATACTGGCCATGACCAGTATGCCGCCAATTAATCCGGATGATTGGAAGGGAAATTTAGCTTCATCAAAAGTTGATTATTATTATCCCCAGGGGAAATA
>JAAYBS010000167.1 GCA_012718855.1 Syntrophomonadaceae bacterium | reverse complement strand
TCAATTACTTCAACATAAGGGTTTTTTTTCAGCATATCCGTACCGAGGAGTTGTTTTGAAGCAATAAAGGGGGCTCCCAATTGAGCAGCTTTGAAACCAAGAGCCATGGTTCCGTGGCTCCAGATGGAAAGTATTTCTGATTGTTTGGTTCTGATTGCCCGGGCAAAATTCTTATCGTTACCGCGCATTTCAACGCCAATATAAGAAAGATGTATGCCGGCAAGCATATTAAAAGACATCATATAGGAACAATTTGACATGGGGGAGCCTATGCCAATTAGATTCTTTTTTTTCTGACGAAGCATCTCAAAATAAGCCTGAATTGGACTTCTTACATAAGAAAAACCGGTTTCGGCAAAAATGTCACCATCCTGAACAAACTGGCCGATTGCTTCTGATAAGGACATACGCTTGTCCCGTTTACGACGATCCTTTGCAAGGTGGAATTCCCGAGCACCTCTAAAATCAACCAGCCTATCCATTTGCTCTTGAGTAGCAAAGAGATATCCCATTAAATCTGACCCTCCTTCTTATTTCTAGGATAATTCTTATACTATAGCCTGCAAGATCACCCCCCGTTTTTACAACTATGATGCTAAAACGTGATTACAGCTGCTAAGACTAAAACATTAATGAACTAGTATGTTTGCAAGAGGGTACATGCGTGTGAATATTAGTAAATATTAACGCTCATACCATAATATATCCATTATAGAGAAACTGCCCAAATCAAACAATAGAAATTGATAAAATTATCTGTATTAATCGAATAATAGTATTATTCAGAGTATGCACAGAACAGTATCATTGGTAAGCAAATTACGTAACAATATTTTACAAAAATCAGAAAATTCTGCAAAAGATAAACCAAAAAACGTGTAAGTTTCAAGGAAATATTGTTTAAAAAATAGATTATAATTCTATAAAACAACAGCTTATTTGCAAAAACAGCTTTTGCAGCAGGATTTAAAACATGGATAATAGAAATAACTTAATCAAGCTAGCGAAAGGTGGAAAAATTTTATGGCAAAGCTAATAGCTATAGCCAATCAGAAGGGCGGGGTAGGCAAAACTACCACGGCTATTAATCTGGGGGCATACATAGCCATGGCTGGATACAAAGTGTTGCTGGTTGATATTGATCCGCAGGGTAATGCGACCAGCGGATTGGGAGTAAACCGAAAAAAGATTAAGTATTGCGCTTATAATTTACTGTTGGACGAAATAGAACCACAAAAAATTATTACCAGCACGCGGGTTCAAAACTTGCATTTACTCCCTTCTACTATTCAGCTGGCAGGGGCAGAAGTTGAATTGGCCTCCCGTCAAAACCGTGAAAGTGTATTGAAAAGAGGTTTGCAACCTGTAGAGGCCTTTTATGATTACATATTTATTGATTGTCCGCCTTCGCTGGGCATTTTAACTTTAAATGCGTTGGTTGCGTGCAATTCGGTTTTAATACCATTACAATGTGAATACTATGCTTTGGAAGGACTAAGTCAGCTAATGGATACTATTCAACTGGTGCGTAGAAGAATGAATGCGGCGATTAAAGTGGAAGGTATCGTCTTTACTATGTTTGATGGGCGAACCAATCTGTCCATTCAGGTAGTAGATGAGGTCAAAAAGCATTTTAGAAAAGAAGTCTATCGGACCATAATTCCGCGTAACATTCGTTTAAGTGAGGCGCCAAGTCATGGCAAACCTATTATGATATATGATCCAAGGTCAAAAGGTGCCCAGGTATATGCTGAGCTGGCTCAGGAGGTGATTGGTCGTGGCTAAACCGGAAAGAGGGCTAGGAAGAGGCCTTGATGCACTCTTTGCCAGTACCACTAATTATGATCAGGAAATGGTAAGTGAGGTGTCGATTAGCGACATTGTTCCACGAAAAGAACAGCCTCGCAAAAATTTCGACCCGGAGTCATTAAGAGAACTTTCAGATTCTATTCGTGAACACGGCGTACTGCAACCCTTGCTGGTACGTACGAAAAACAAGAAATACGAGATTATTGCCGGTGAACGACGCTGGCGTGCAGCTCAGCAAGCCGGATTAAAGACTTTGCCAGTATTAATTAAAGACATCGATGATGAAGAAGCAGCTGAATTTTCGTTAATAGAGAATATTCAAAGAGATGATCTGACTGTACTGGAGGAAGCCCAGGCTTATCGAAATATGATTGATAATTTTAGTTATACGCAGGAAAAATTAGCCTCCCGGGTTGGTAAAAGTCGTGCCCATATAGCCAATACCATCAGGATATTAAAACTGCCTGCTGAAATACTGGATTATATAGAACAGGGAAAAATAAGTGCAGGCCATGCCAGGGCAATATTAGGATTATCGACTGAACAGGAACAAATAAGAGCCGGCCGGGATATAATTGCCGGAAATATGACCGTACGGGAAATCGAAAAAACTGTTAAAAACAAAAAATCTAAAACGACCAAAAAGAAAGCGGTTAAAACAGTTGAGATATCTGAAATAGAAAACTTATTGGAAAAACATCTGGCAACACGTATTAAAATTATCACTAGCGGCAATGGCGGTAAAATAGAGATTAGTTATTATAATGGAGATGATTTGGAGCGACTGGTTGAACTTTTGGGTATCGACTTGTAATCCAGTCTCCAAAAAAATGTTTCACGTGAAACATTTTCCTCGTTACAATCTAACATATAAATTGAATTAATAATAAAGAAAACCGGGCAATCATAATAAGTGGATTATATTTTTATCGCAGAGAGGATAGTAATGAATTTCCATAAAAAAAAGAAAACCAGGCGAAAGATTAACGGATATACGGTACTGATAATACCTCAGGGAACCAAAGAACCCAAACGAATGACTTTTTCCCAATCAAAGGCCAAATTTTTATTTGGCGGGGTTATAACGTTTGTCCTGATTTCAGTCTTAATTGCAGGACTTTATGCCAGTGGCCTCAATGATATACGAAGGGTACAGGTTATTAAACAGGATAATCATTCCCAGGCCGAAACCATAAGACAATTAAATGAAGAGATAGAATCCTTGGAAGCACAACAAAAAGAACTGGCGAATAAACAGACAGAGATAAAGAGATTAATGGGTATAAGTACAGAGTCCAGGCGATCCACTCAACCCTCGCGGGGAGGCAAAGGCGGCGAGGCGGTATATTCAATTCATGAAAGAAATGATGCACTGGAACGGGGCCAAACTATTAAGAACTCATTAGATTCTGCCGATAAAGAGTTGGACGGGCTAATCGCCAAAGTGGAAAATGATCAAACCTATTTCCGGCGATTACCAAATCAATGGCCCTGTGAAGGAGAGTTAAGCTCGACCTTCGGATGGCGGGATTCTCCATTTGGAGGGAGAAGTGAAAGCTTTCATGATGGGATAGATATAGCGAACCATTCAGGGACTGAAGTAGTTGCTGCCGGGGATGGACGAGTAATTATGGCCGGATGGAAACCGGTTTATGGCAGAACTATTATTATAGATCATGGTGAGGGAATTACAACTAAATATGCACATAACTCCAGCTTATTGGTTGAAGAAGGTGAACGGGTAAAAAAAGGACAGTCAATTGCCAGAATGGGCAGTTCGGGGCGTAGTACCGGTCCGCACCTTCATTTTACCATTTTAAAAAACGATAATCCGGTTGACCCTTTAATATATTTACCGGACAGATAGTATCAGTAAAGGAGATATTCGATTGAGAAAGAGAGCCAGGGAATATGCAAATATTGAGAGTGTTATCTCCGAAGGCGTGGAAATTAAAGGCGATATTACCTCGCAAAGCTCGGTAAGATTGGATGGCAAAGTAGATGGCAAAATTCAAATCAAAGGCGATCTGATTGTTGGAGAGAAGGGGTATATAAAAGGCGAAGTAAAAGCAACTAACCTGATGCTGGCCGGGAAAATTGAGGGAAATGCTGCTGCACTTGGACGCTTCGAAATAACCGCGGTCGGAAAAATGTTCGGAGATGTAACCTGTAATCTGCTAACCATTGAAGAGGGAGGCCAATTAGATGGCACCACAAAAATGTTAAGGGACAAAGATAAGCCGGAATTGGATAGGGCAAAGATATCCAAGAAAAACTAGTCGGGGGGCGGGGGGTTTGTTCAGAAATCGGCGTGAAGCAGGCTATCTGCTGGCACATAAGCTAAAAGAAGAACAGGTAAAATTTGATTTGGTGCTGGCTATTCCACGAGGCGGCGTTATTACTGCGGAAGTCATTGCCCAACATTTTGACTGCCCGCTTGATATTATAATGGCTAAAAAAATCGGCTCACCCAGTTTGCCTGAATATGCGCTTGGTGCGGTATCACTGGATGGAGAAGTTTTAGTCCATCACCACATGGCAAATCGGTTGGCAGATATGGATCACGATATTATGAGGCAATTAACCAACGATACGATTAAAGAATTACGGCGTCGTTATGCCCTGCTGAGGGGTAATCGTTCTGCAATAGAATTAAAAAATCGCCAGGTCTTGCTGGTTGATGATGGTATTGCTACCGGGTTTACGATAAAAGCGGCGCTGGACTACTTGAAGCGTAATGGAGTTGCCAGCATTGTTATTGCTACTCCGGTATGCAGTAAAAATGCCTGCCAATTTCTAGAGCAAGAAGTAAACCAGATTGTAACCCTGTTAGTTCCTGAGCAATTTTATGCCGTCAGTCAGTTTTATAAAGATTATAGTGCGGTTGAAGATCGTGAAATAATCGAGATGTTTAGTCGTAATCAAACAACCTAATTAATATTGACTCTGGTCTGCATACCAACCTGACGTTCAAATCGAATTAATGCCAAATACAGACTACGGGCAATAATGTCTGCCATACTATACACTACATGTAATCGCGTGTTTTGTAATACCTGCTGCTCTAAAAATCCGCCTACATTAACCACCCCGGAGATATAAAAATCACCTACTTCAGGCAAATCCTTATTCAGAGCACTGCCGGGCTTTAATTTTCCCGGCTTAACATTAATGTAACCCACTCGACCGACATTCCCCAGACAAGCATCTATCGCGACAATTAACGCATCATTATGTCGTGCATTTATATCTTTTAATATATCCAGGAGATTAACCGCATGAGTAGGCTTTTCCAAACACCCATAAACTAATGCACCACTATGCAGTCCCTTTAAACGAGTTCCTGTCAAAGGTCCCAGGCAATCACCGGTTGCCCGATCCGTACCTATAGGTACAAAAACCAGTGGTCGACTATAATCCGTATTCAATTCAAGTATCAAACGATATACATGTGCAGAAATAAATGAAATGCAGCTGGCATTTTCATAATGAATGGAATTATCAGTAGTATTTTTGTAAACGGGAATTTGCACTATAACTCCTCCTACCAGGTATTTCTATAATTCTTAACAAATGGCATATAAATTATGCGGTATTTCCGAGAATGCAAGAATATTTATCTATATAACGGTATGAGGAGACGATCAGATGTTACATAGTCGGGCAAGACTCATGTTGGTAAGCGGATATCTGGGTGCAGTAATTGGGGCCGGTTTTGCTTCCGGGCAGGAAATAGTCCAATTCTTTGTTGTATATGGGGGTTCAGGTATAAAAGGTTGTATATTGGCCGGGACTTTATTTGCTCTATTGGGAGGGATACTATTATCAGGTGCCCACCGTTATAAAAAATCAAACTATCAAAACTTGCTGCAAATTTGGTTGGGAGAAAGAATAGGCTCCATTTTTGATATATTGCTGGCTCTATTTCTATTTCTGGGAATAAGTACGATGTTATCCGCCAGCGGAGCAGTATTTTATGAACATTTATACTTGCCAAAAGTGATGGGAGTGCTTTTAGGGTATTGCTTAGTAATATTGCTGTTGTTCATTGGTAAAAATGGATTAATTATATCGTATAATGTGCTGGTACCAATAAAAATTGCCTTATTGCTGATTATCTCAGGATATATCTGCTGGGGGATTCCTCAAGAGGAAATGGTAAGTTATGTAGCTTTTGAAGTTCCTGGCGGCCAGGGCAGATGGGTGTTGTCCGCGATACTATATGTAGCATATAATTTTTCACTGGCTATGGTAGTATTAACGGAATACCAAACAGTTACCAGTCGTCGTGACGGTATAATGGGAGCCATATTGGGCGGATTTATTCTGGGTGTTCTGGTATTATTGAACTACTTGGCTCTCACTCGCTTTATGCCTACGGTTATTCATTATCAAGTTCCCATGTTGTATATATCGGGACAAATTTCACCGTTAACAAAAAGTGTATATACGCTGGTTTTATGGATAGGAATAATAACTACTGCTATTGCCAACGCCTATGGCTTTACCCAGAGGGTAGCCCATTTATTGAAGATACGATTTCAGGTATGTCTGATTGTTTGTATGACTTTAGCTTTGCCACTTGCCATGCTGAGTTTTTCACAATTAGTGGGAACCATATACCCATTGTTTGGTTTGTTGGGAATACTGTTATTGCTGTCTTTGCTATTAAAAGAGGGAAAAGACATTGTTCGGGAGATATATTATAATATAGAGCAGTTATACCGTACCCGAAGGAGGTAAGCAGATGAGTAGTTTAAGAAACATCCCTTCTATAGACGAATTACTTTTACAGGATGAAATTCGTAGTCTGGATGAGGATTTTAACCATGAGTTTATTACCAATATGCTGCGTCGTGCAGTAGGAATAGTGCGGGAGGAATTACGCAGCTCAGAAGCTGTACTGGAAAAAGAAGCCATTAATCATCAGATAATGGCCGTTTTTAATAGAGAAATTCACAAATCTGCTCGGGGAACCCTGCAAACGGTAATTAATGCAACCGGGGTAGTATTGCATACTAACCTGGGTCGGGCAGTACTGTCTAACCGTGCGATTGAATATATGGTTGAAATGGCAGGTCATTACAATAATCTGGAAATGGACTTGCTAACGGGCGAACGGGGTTCCCGATACATGCATGTAGAACAACTGTTAAAGGAAATAACCGGTGCGGAAGCTGCTCTGGTTGTAAATAATAATGCTGCTGCCGTAATGCTGGGCCTAAATACCTTGGCGGCTGGTAAAGAGGTAATTGTTTCGCGGGGACAACTGGTTGAAATCGGAGGGGCCTTCAGGATTCCTGAAGTAATGAAACTTAGCAATGCCATTTTAAATGAAGTAGGTACAACCAATAAGACCTATAGCAGCGATTATGAACAGGCTATTAATGAAAACACCGGTCTGCTGTTTGCCGCCCATACTTCCAATTATAAAATAGAAGGATTTACTTCAGAGGTTACATTACAAGAGTTAGTCGAATTGGGCCAAAAATACTCCTTACCGGTTATGCAGGATTTAGGCAGTGGAATTCTATATCCCATGGCACAATGGGGACTAAAAGAAGAGCCCACCGTACAGGAGTGTGTAAAAAGCGGAGCTGACGTTATAACCTTTAGCGGTGACAAATTGCTGGGGGGGCCGCAAGCGGGAATAATTATAGGGAAAAAACCGCTAATAGAAACTATGAAAAAAAATCAGCTGACCAGAGCATTACGCGTGGACAAACTTACTATTGCTGCGCTGGAAGGTACTCTGTTGGAATACCTGAGCGGCAATCCAGTTATCAAGATTCCAGTGTTAAGGATGTTATGCCAGCCACCACAAGAATTATTGGATCAGTCAAGGCAGTTATATCAGAAATTCCATGATCAATTGGACAACCACGCTAATGTTGAAACTATTGAAATTCTCGAAGTGGAAGATATGGTAGGCGGAGGAGCATACCCCACTTATCGAATACCTGGCTGGGGAGTAGCCATTAAATTTCAGGGAATAACTCTGGATCAGATAGCAGGACAATTGAGGCTAAAACAACCGGCACTGTTAACACGCAGGCAGGATGATAAAATGCTAATCAGCGTCAGAACCCTTCAGGCCGGCGAAGATGAACAAATTATCCGTTTAATTCAGTCGGTGCTTCAGAACTAGGAAAGGGGCAGAAGGTTGAAAAGACTTATTATTGGTACGGCAGGGCATATTGATCATGGTAAAACTACCCTGGTAAAAGCACTCACCGGTTTAGAAACTGACCGGTTAAAAGAGGAGAAACAACGCGGCATTTCTATTGAACTGGGATTTGCTCCATTTGTTCTTCCGAGTGGACAAAAAGCTGCTATTGTTGACATGCCTGGTCATGAACGCTTCATTCGCCATATGCTGGCTGGGGCCTTCGGTATAGATATAGTTATTTTAACCATTGCAGCTGATGAAGGTATAATGCCACAGACACGTGAACATATGGATATTATAGAACTGCTGGGAGTCAAAAAAGGAGTAGTAGCTCTAACTAAAAAAGATCTGGTCGATGAAGAATGGCTCATGCTGGTGGAAGATGAAGTGCAGCAATACTTAAAAGGCAGTATTTTAAACGATGCTCCCATTATTCCACTGTCAGCAGCAACGGGGGAAGGGCTTCCTCAGCTACTGGAAGCGCTGGAGAAATTAGCCCAAGAGGTACAGGAAAAACCTGCCTTTGGACATGCACGCCTACCGATTGATCGGGTATTTACCATCTCTGGCTTTGGTACGGTAGTAACCGGAACCCTGTGGTCCGGACAAATAAATGTTGGTGAAACCTTGGAGTTAATGCCGGCGCAAAAGCCGGTTAAAGTCCGTACTCTGCAGGTTCATGGCGATAAAGTAAATACTGCCTATGCAGGCCAACGCGTAGCCGTTAATTTACAGGGTATTGATGTTGCGGAAATAAATAGAGGGGATTTATTATCCACCAGCGGGTTTTTGCTGCCCTCTTATCGGGTTGATTGTCGTTTGCGGTTGTTAAAATCATCAAACCGACAATTAAAAAACTGGAGTCGTATCCGTTTTCATCTTGGAACTGAAGAAGCTATGGGTCGGGTGGCCTTGCTGGATAGGGATGAACTGCTCCCCGGAGAAGAAACCTACGCGCAGATAGTCCTGGAAAAGCCCATAGTATGTTATAAAGGGGATCCTTTTGTAATTCGCTATTACTCTCCGGTAACAACTATTGGCGGCGGAACCATAATTGATGCTAATGCACCCAAGCAAAAACGTTTTCGTGAAGATATACTGGAACAGCTGGCCACTAAAGAAGAAGGTAGTTTATACGATATAATATTGCAGGAAATTGAAGCACATCCTCAGCAGGTTGTAAATTTGACCGGATTAGTCAAAGCAACCGGAGCAACCGAGGAACAGGTTCGCAACGAACTGGACCAACTGCTGATAGATGAAAAAATACAGAAATTGCAAACTGGTGAGTATATTAGTGCTTACGGATTAAATGCTGTTTATATGAAATTGGAGGATGTGCTAAAAACATATCATCAGCGCTATCCACTGCGAAGTGGATACTCAAAAGAAGATTTGCGCAGCCGGTTATTTCCTCATATGAATGGAAAAGTTTTTAATGCCGTACTAAATGTGCTGGAAAACAAAGGGCAGTTAGTAAATCGCAACAACCTGGTAGCACTGGCTAACCATGAAACCTCACCCGGAACAAAGGAACAGCAAATTATTGCCCAAATTATGGAAGACATGACCGGGAACTTATATACTCCTCCCAGCGTAGAAGAAATACGAGAGCGTATAGGGGTAGATGAAACCCTGTTTGCAGAAATACTATCCTATCTAATATCTACAGGGCAAATAGTAAAGTTAAGCGGAGACATTTATTTTTCTGCCCAGGCAATTGAAGCCGGAAAATCTATGCTGACAGAATATTTCAGCCACGAAAAAGAATTGAGTTTGGCTACGGCCAGAGATTTGTTTAACACATCTCGTAAATATGCTGTACCTTTGATAGAATATTACGATAAGGTACGTTTTACTCGTCGGGTTGGAGATGTAAGAATCAAAACTGATTAGCAGGGAAAAACCCTTTGTGGGAAGAAAAGAAGGACAAGAATATATTGTGACAAATTAATTCTGCCCATGACAAAAACTGACAAGCAAAATATTTAATGTCGGGGGTGCTCAAATGGCAGAAAAATAGTACAATATTCCGAGAACAAAGTAATTTTAACCCGAAAAAAATAATTGGAAGTATAATTGTACTATTAGGGTAATCGCAATTAATATTTCGTAACCGGCTTACGGTTGTGAAGGACAGAAGAATATTAAAAAGGAGGAAGATGGATGAGGATGAGTAGAAAGGTAGCGATGCTGGTACTTATGCTGTTTATGTTCAGCATTGTAGCCGGTTGCGGTGGAGGGGCACAGGATACCGGTGACAAAGCCGGGGATAAGGCTGAGATGATTAATGTGGGTGTCAATGTTGAGTTATCCGGTGGTGTGGCCAGCTATGGAAGCAACGCCAGAGATGGAGCTATATTGGCAATTGAAGAAATCAATGCGGCCGGTGGCGTACTGGGCATGAAAATTAATCCTATTGAAAGAGACTGTAAGTCTATTGCTGATGAAGCCATGAGTGTTAGTGCAGCTTTGGTTGGCGAAAATATTGTTGCACAAATCGGACCGCTTACCAGCGGAGATGTGGCCGGCAGTACTCCAGTTATGATGGAAAACAAGATTCCTCTGATTGCTCCTGCTGCAACAGCATCTAATGTAACCGTTGATGATAAAACCGGTGAAACCAGAGACTATATTTTCCGGGTTTGCTTTATCGATCCGTTTCAGGGAACTTTGATGGCTCAATTTGCTGCTGATAACCTGAAGGCGAAAAAAGCAGTTATTTATGGTGATAACTCCAGTGATTATGCCAAAGGACTGGCACAATACTTTGAAAAAACCTTTAAGGAAAAAGGCGGCACTATAGTGGCCAAGGAAGGTTTTGTAAAAGACGATCGTGACTTTAGAGCTGCTCTGACTAAAATTAAGGGCTTAAACCCCGACTTTATTTATGTACCCGGTTATTACCAGGAAGTTGCTCCGCTGATTAAGCAGGCTCGTGAACTGGGAATTACTGCCCCCATGGGTGGCGGTGATGGTTGGGATTCTCCGGATATGGTAAGTGTTGCCGGCAATGAAGCTTTAAACAACACGTATTTTACCAATCACTATTCTTCACAGGACAAGGATCCTAAAATAGTAAAATTTGTTGAAGCTTATAAAGCCAAATATAAGAAAGATCCGGATGCATTTGCGGCATTAGGTTATGATTCTGTTCAAATTATGGTACAGGGACTGAAAGATGCTGGTGAAGCAGATCCGGTCAAACTGGCTGCTGCATTGGCTAAAATAAAGGACTTTGAAGGTATTACCGGTAAAATGAGTATTGATGAACAACATAATCCGGTTAAAGCCGGGGTTATAATCGAGTTTAAAGATGGCAAACAAGTTATGAATACTCGTATTCAACCATAGTAAGAATTTCACTGGAAAGGGAGGGAACCCCCTCTCTTTCCTCTTTAAACATTAGGGGGATGTGGCAACATTGCTGGAATTAACACAACAAATCGTCAATGGACTATCCCTGGGTGCAATTTATGCATTAATTGCTCTTGGTTACACTATGGTCTATGGCATTATAAAACTTATAAACTTTGCTCACGGCGACATCATGATGGTGGGTGCCTTTGTAGGCTATTTTTCGCTGACCCTGTTTGGAACCAACATTATAATAGCTATGTTGGCAGCTATGTTAACCTGCGCAGTTTTCGGCGTTCTAATTGAGAAAATAGCTTACCGGCCCTTGCGCAACTCGACACGTATCGCCGCGCTTATTACAGCCATCGGAGTATCTTTATTTTTGGAATATGTAACTATCTTTTTAATTGGACCTTCACAGAAAGTCTTTCCTGACTCAGCCTTTCCAGTAAAGGCTTATGATATTGCCGGACTCTCTATATTAAATAAAGACCTCTTTGTTTTTATTTCCGCAGTTGTTCTTATGTTAATTTTACAATATATCATTAAATGGACCAAAACTGGAAAAGCCATGCGGGCTGTATCGCTGGATCAGGAAGCGGCAGTTCTCATGGGCATTAGTGTTGACAAAACCATTTCCATTACCTTTGCAATCGGCTCGGCATTGGCGGCGGCTGCAGGCGTAATGGTAGGTGTTTATTATAATACGGTAAACCCGCTGATGGGAATTATCCCGGGACTAAAAGCGTTTGTGGCAGCCGTTCTTGGCGGAATCGGTATAATCCCCGGTGCAATGGTAGGCGGATTTGTGATGGGGCTGCTGGAAACCATGGTCAGTGGTTACGGTAACAGTCTTTATCGTGATGCAGTTGCTTTTGGTGTACTAATCCTGATTCTTTTGATTAAGCCCAGCGGTATTTTTGGCAAAGATACCGGCGAAAAAGTGTAGGTGAAAAATATGCAGAAAAACAATAAATGGATAAAATTTGCTACAGAAGTAATCATACTGACAGTATTGTTTTCGCTGGTACAATATTTGATCACTGCGGGCTTACTGAATCAGTATTATCAAATCAACCTTACCTCTATGTGTATAAATATAATTCTGGCAGTAAGCCTGAGCTTGATTAACGGTTTTACCGGGCAGTTGTCATTGGGACATGCCGGTTTTATGGCAGTGGGTGCTTATATGTCAGTAATAGTGACAAATATGTGGGATTACCCTTTTATAGCAGGTTTACTGGCAGCCTGTGCAGCCGCCGGATTAGCCGGATTTATTATTGGTGTACCTACATTAAGACTCAAAGGCGATTATCTGGCTATTGCCACGCTGGCTTTTGGCGAAATTATACGTGTAACCCTGCAAAATATTGACTATGTAAACGGGCCGGCCGGAATATTGGGGATTACTAAACTGACAACCTGGCCGTGGTTATTTGGAGCAACCGTATTGACCATTCTGGTAGTAGTTAATCTCATTAATTCCAGTTATGGTAGGGCCATAATATCAATCCGCGAAGATGAAATAGCTTCAGAACTGATGGGGATTAATACTACCAAATATAAAGTGCTGGCCTTTGTTATTGGGGCGATGTTTGCCGGACTGGCCGGTGCCATGTACGCTCATTACTTTTATATTATTAAACCGGAAACCTTTAACTTCCTGAAGTCGTTTGACATACTGGTAATGGTAGTTTTAGGGGGACTGGGGAGCACAACCGGGGCCATAATTGCCGCCATATTTATAACTGCTTTAACGGCGGCACTGCAAGCATTCCCGGCAATAAGAATGATTTTATATGCCCTGATATTAATCGTCGTTATGATCTATCGTCCTCAGGGATTAATGGGGAACAAGGAACTGAGCCTTAAGACTTTTGGCAGGATTTGGAGTGGACGAAAATGAGCCTGATGAAGATAAGCAATTTATATAAATCATTCGGTGGTCTAAGTGCTGTACTGGACTTTAATTTTCACATGGAACAAGATGAACTGGTGGGATTAATAGGTCCCAATGGTGCAGGCAAGACAACCGTTTTTAATCTGATTACCGGAGTATATAAACCAGATCAGGGCAGCATTATATTTAAAGGTCGCGATCTGGTAGGTTTGGCCCCCTATACCATATGTGCACAGGGAGTAGCCAGAACCTTTCAAAACATCCGCCTGTTTAATGATCTTACTGTTCTGGATAATGTTAAAATAGCAGTTCATAAAGATGTGCCCTATGGTCTTATGAGCGCAATTTTAAGAACACCCCATTTTTTCAAAGGAGAAGACCAGATAGAGCAGCAAGCCATGAAGTACCTGGAAATCTTCAAGTTAGATAAGAAAAAGGATGAACTGGCTAAAAACCTGCCATACGGTGAGCAACGGCGTTTGGAAATTGTCCGGGCACTGGCTACCAGTCCACAGCTGTTAATACTGGATGAACCGGCAGCGGGGATGAATCCGCAGGAGACTCAGGAATTAATGGAGTTAATTCGTCTTATCAGGGATAAATTTAATTTAACTATTTTGCTTATAGAGCATGATATGTCGTTGGTTATGGGGGTTTGTGAACGGCTGTATGTATTGGACTATGGCCAGATAATAGCAGAAGGGACCCCGCAAGAAATTCGCAGCAATAAAAGAGTAATTGAAGCCTATCTGGGAGAGGAGGTTGAATAAACATGCTCGAAGTAAAAGATATAGATGTATACTATGGAGCCATACATGCCTTAAAGAAATTATCCATTAAAGTTGAACAAGGCTCTATTGTAACCTTGATTGGAGCCAACGGTGCAGGTAAAACTACCACCTTAAAAACTATCTCCGGATTATTACGACCCAGATCCGGAGCTATATACTTTAAAGGAAACGAAATTACAAAAGTTCCACCCGAAAAAATTGTGGGACTGGGTATTTCTCAAGTACCGGAAGGAAGACGGGTTTTTGCTTCCATGAGCGTACTGGAAAACCTGGAAATGGGTGCTTATCTACGCAAGAAAAAATCTGAAATAAATAGTGATATGGAAAATGTATTTACACGCTTCCCGCGACTAAAGGAAAGAAGCCGGCAAATGGCAGGAACTTTGAGCGGAGGAGAGCAACAGATGCTGGCCATCGGACGAGCCCTGATGGCAAGGCCGGAGCTGTTGCTTATGGACGAACCTTCGATGGGCTTGGCCCCGTTGCTGGTTAAAGAAATATTTGAAATAATAAAAGATATAAATAGCCGCGGAACCACTATTTTACTGGTTGAACAAAATGCCAATATGGCATTATCAATCGCTGACTATGCATATGTAATAGAAACCGGAGAAATAGTTCTGCAGGGCAATGCCAAAGAACTGATGCACAGTGAAGACGTGAAAAACGCTTATCTGGGAGGATAAAAAAGGTCATACTGACAAAGGGGGTTTTTTTAACATGAAGGTAAAGGATCGTATGAGCACTAATGTTATGACCGTACAGATGGACAGCAGTCTGACGGAAGCCTTTCGTATTATGAAAGAAAACAAAATTCGTCGGTTGCCGGTAATGGATAAAGACAAATTGGTGGGAATAGTAACTATTTCTGATTTAAACCGAGCAGCCCCATCTTCCGCAACCTCTCTTAGTATTCATGAATTAAACTACCTCCTGGCAAAACCAAAATCAAGGACATATTGACTAAAAAACAGGAACTGCTGACGATTTCATCCGACAGCTACATCGAAACTGCGGCTCGTATTATGAGACATAAAGTTATCAGTGGTTTGCCAGTGGTTGATGATGGGAAACTGGTGGGGATAGTAACTGAAACTGATATATTTGATGCTTTTATAGACATATTGGGAGTAAAGAAACCACATAGCCGTATAGATGTTTATATAATGGACCGCCCGGGAACCCTGGTTGATCTAATTGGCATTATTTCCAGCAAAGGAATTAGTCTGCTAAATACCGTAGTTTACTATGATGAAAAGAAAGATAAATATAAAGCGATTCTAAGAGTGGAAACTCTTGATTGCGAGGCCATAGTTGAAGATATTAAAAAACACGGTTATGAAATTGACTCGGTAATAGTCTCTCCCAGTATTGAGAAATAAGAGTAATGTTTTCCTCCAGGCCGGGACAGATTGACAATGAGACTTTGGGGATATATACTCATATACGCAAGATAAGGAGGCGGATCGGTCCTGGTGGGCCGCCTGGACTTCAAATCCAGTCGTGCGGTAGTGATCCTGCCGCTGGTGTGTTCGATTCGCACACGCCTCCGCCATAAATATACGGGTTTTTGAGGCCTTTTATCATATTGCATAAAGTGCAGATAAATACCACTAAAAGATTAAAAGTGAAACTAAATTTGCGGGAAATTTGCGGGATCATTTAAGTAAGTTATCGAATTTCTGTACCAACACATCATCTCCCTGTGGCAAGCAATGTGCATAAACATTTAAGGTTATGGCTGGGGTGGCATGTCCCAGCCTTTTCGATACATCGTTTATATAGGCGCCGTCAGCTAATAACAGTGTAGCATGTGTATGCCTCAAATGATGAAATGTCATTTCAGGATAACCTAGCTTGGCAGCTAAGTTTGAAAACCTCGTGGCAAGATTATTTCTGGCGATAGGTCTTCCGTCAGGTTCAGTAAATACCAAATTGCTAACTATATCTGCTTCTTCCTGCTTCTTAATATAATCGGCCAGCACATCCATAGCTTTTGCGGACATCTTAACGGTTCGGGTTGACCGCCTATTCTTGGTTCGCGGCCTATGCTCAAACCCATCTTCGCGGTCATCATCCTTATGTAACGACTGTTCTATTCTGATTGCAGAATTTATCCAAAGGATACGATCCTTTGTAAGCCCCAGCAACTCAGATTGACGGGCCCCGCTATGGGCAGCGGTATGAATTAGCGCATAATCACGATGAAGCTTACAGCGGTCGTCTTCGAGGAATGTTTTTAATTCCAGGGCGGATAATACTACCCACTTTTCTGGAGCAGCTTCTTTATCTTTAGGAGGTATGGCGTCTTTGCAGGGGTTATCTGTAATTTTATCCCTGTTCACCGCATGATTAAGTGACTGGCTTAGAATGGTATGTACATACTTAATGGTGCGAGGGGACAAAGGGGATTTAATTGTCGCAGTTTTACCATCCTCCCCCTTACGGCGTCTAATCTTACCCTCTTTGAAGAGGGTATCGTACAGTATCTGCACATGATCGGTAGTTAGCTCCCCAATGGGAATATGCCCTATGTAGGGATTGATGTTATTCTTTATGATGCGCTCCGCACGCTTGCTTGATGTTTGCTCATGGTTAGGCAGGTAATAATCCTCATACCAACGTCCGAGGTATTCCTTCAGCGGTTCCTGTGATGCTATCAGCTCCGGGTTCTCCAACTCATATATAAAATCCCGCAGAGCAGCGTCAGATTCCCGGTCATTTCCAAAGAAAGTACGGTAACGGCGCTCATATATCTTTGTTTCGGGATTATAGCCCAGGTTAACTATCAGTTCCCACTTGTCTTTAGCCAGTTTCCTTTTACGTCCTTTGAGTTGCTTTTTCATCTGATCACCTGTTAAAGAGATACTTCATTCTTTTTTAGTTCTGAAAATACTCCTGGATGTATGCTGTAATTATCGACTATGCGATATATGTTACCTGGATCAGTTACATGTAGGTCCGCCAACCCTTTCCAGTCTACCTGCTCGTTCATTGGATTTTTAATCACAATCTTAACTGCTGTACTTACGTTTGACTTGCCATACTGGTCTGTAAAATCACCTTGGGCAAAGATAGCAACATCTTCAACGTTAGGATTCTTGTATAGGATACTTCCCGCAAAAATAGCTGTGCCTCCAGCTTTTTTCACCAAATCAGTTTCGTCCCAAACACTGCCCATTGTGTAGTAAATCCAGACATTCTCCTTGCCATTACCAATATCAAGTATTTCTATTTTAGTAATACTTTTTGGGAAATCATTGTCTATGGGGATAGGCATCACATCAGTTTTACCAGCAAGTGCTGCTTTAATCGTATCTTCTGTTATATCAGCAGTCGACCAATCCTGTGCTACTTCTTTTTGGGTAACTTTATCAGGTGACTCACCGAAAAGAGCAACCACGACTCCAATAAACAGATAAAAATAAACAACGCTGGCCACAATCATTTTCCATGGTGTACCCGTCCGATATCCCGGTATTTTTCTCCATAACGGCGTCATAATAATACCTCCCACATTTAATTTAAAACTGCCTGCTTCGGTATCCAGAAATGCTGTTACTCCCTCAGGTGTTATTGGATTCAACCCCTTGAGGTAGTTCTGTACTTCCTGGTTGTCTTTGTTCTGGTCAATAAGTTGCTTGATCTGTCCTAATGG
>JAAYBS010000012.1 GCA_012718855.1 Syntrophomonadaceae bacterium | reverse complement strand
AGGATTATGATGCCATGCTGCTGGGCATGGAAGAAAAAGTAGCTGAACTGCTGGCCCGGCAAGCAATAGAAGAAGAGATTCACCAGCGCATCCAGCAGAAAATGAATGATAAATATAATGATTATCTACGTGATATCAAGCTGGAAGTATTAAAAGAAAACCAGCCCAGTCCGGAAAATGCCCAAACACTTAAAAAATATGGCAAACTGGAGAAGATGGAAAACACCAGCCTCAGTTACTCAGCGCTGGAAATACTGAGACCGTCCAAATTGGAGGAAATAATTGGTCAGTTATCAGCCAAAAAATCTTTACTTTCCAAACTAAACACACCGTTTCCCCAGCACATTATTCTATATGGTCCTCCCGGGGTTGGGAAAACCACCTGTGCACGGCTGGCACTGGAAATGGTAAAAGGACTCGGGCAGAATCCTTTTCGTGGAGATGCACCCTTTATTGAAGTAGATGGCACTACCCTGCGCTGGGACCCGCGTGAATCGACCAATCCCTTGCTGGGATCAGTACATGACCCCATATATCAGGGAGCGCGCAAGGAATTAGCTGAAGACGGTATCCCAGAACCGAAACCAGGTCTGGTTTCCGAGGCCCATGGGGGTATATTATTTATTGATGAAATTGGAGAAATGGACCCGCTGTTGCAAAACAAACTGCTTAAAGTACTGGAGGACAAACGGGTTTATTTTGAATCCTCCTATTATGACTCCCATGACGAGCGAATTCCCCGTTACATCAAACAAATATTTGAACAGGGCATTCCGGCTGACTTTGTACTTATCGGTGCAACCACGCGCAGTCCGGCAGAAATAAGTCCAGCCTTGCGCTCCCGCTGTATGGAAATATTCTTTGATCCCCTGTCTCCCGAACAGATAACTGAAATAGTGAAACTATCGGCAGGCAAACTGGCAATCAGCATTGAATCGGGAGTGGAAGAACTAATTGGTCAATATATAACCGAAGGCCGCAGCGCCAATAAACTATTAGTAGATGCTTATGCACTGGCTTTAAACGAATCGCAGCAACAGATACCGGTAACCGTAACCTGCAGCCATGTGCGTGAGGCCATCCTGCATGCTCGTATCACCCCGCCGTTGAAAACTGCTGTTGGGGATAAAGCTGCCATAGGAAAAATTTTGGGGTTAGGAGCCTGGGGTCACCAGGGTGGGTTAATAGAAATAGAAGCAATTGCCTTTCCGGCGGAAAAACCCGGAGAAGGCACTATTCGCTTTAATGATACTGCCGGGTCAATGGCTCGGGATTCAGTCTTTAATGCTGCCTCGGTATTACGTAAAGAAACCGGAGAAAACCTGAAAAACTATGACCTTCATATCAATATAATCGGGGGAGCCAATGTAGATGGTCCTTCTGCCGGAGCAGCTATTTATCTGGTAATCCTCAGTGCTATAAGGCAAATACCCATTTGTCAGGATATTGCCATCACGGGCGAACTGTCAATACGGGGTAGGGTTAAACCTATCGGTGCTCTGCATGAAAAAACTATTGGTGCCTGCCGGGCAGGAATACGAAGAATTATTGTTCCAGCCGATAACCTGGTTAACAACCCTTTGCGTAAGGATGGCGTAGAAATCATACCTATTAATAATATTAATGAAGCCTTACCCCATATCTTTATGGCAGAATAATGAGACCGGAGATAATTCGAGAGCATCAAAAAGGTTATCCTGAAGAGCAACAGCCGGTGAAGGGTGACTCCAGTCTGAAAGTTTGGCTCTTTTTTTAAAGGGTTATTTTTATTGCCGCTCAAAAACCTGTTATAATAAATCTACTAAATATTAAATATGGGCGCGTAACTCAGCGGGAGAGTGCTACCTTCACACGGTAGAAGTCGTGGGTTCGAAACCCTCCGCGCCCACCATAAAAAGCAAGAAACAGCGGGGGTAATCCCCGCTGTATGTTTATTTAGAGTACGAGTAAAAGCCCTATTTTACGCTAATCATCCGTATTATTCACGTTTTTCTCCGGCTGTAAAGCTACTATTAAGTACAGCGTTGATCATATTCAGCTTAGTGTAGTCACCTTCTGTGAACTGTCCCATCAAGTTTTCCGCTCCAAGCAACTGGTCACGAATAGCGTTATCATCCAAACCTGCTTTACTTAATTGCAATGCACTTGCCTGCAGATTTTTGCTCCATTCGATTTTTTCACGCAGCTTATCCCTTCCGGACTCATATATTTTTCCACCCGAGCAGAATATAGTATTAAAATCATAGTTCAATAAATTTTCCAGGGAAGCCATAGTAACGTCAAAGTCTTCGTTTTTCCTGAGATGTGTAACCTTCACCGAGCGGAACAAATCACCGGTAAAAAGCCATCCATTTTGTTCCTCAAAAAGAGCGATATGATCCATGGAATGCCCAGGGGTGTGAATGACATGGAACCTATAATTACGTCCATCTATGTAATCACCTGCAGATTGACATTTTGATGAAGGTGGCAGGTCGAATAAAAAGCGTTGATAATACAATAATTGTGGTGTCCATAGGGAAGTGTCGTTAATCAGTGGAACCGCGGCCGGATGTGCCAATATCGGGATACCCCGTTCTTCAAAAAGAGGATTATTGCCAACATGATCTTCATGGTGATGGGTGTTTACCACTAAATCTACTTCCAGATCATCCAGGAAGGGTTTTAAATCCTGACGTTGACTTAAGGGTCCGGTATCGATCAACAGGCCATCTGCATAATATAGAGCCATAGTATAAACCGTCCGGCCTTCGACCTCAATATTAACAAGCAGCTGAACAATTTCCCCAAAATCGTTGCGAATGATCATATTAAACAGCTCCTTACTTTAAATACGGCTAAAGCATCCCCGGTCGGTAAATTGATTAGTATTTCATAACCTTACGGTTTATTTATGATTATATGGGAAGAAATGTGGGATTATAGCCCCCGCCTATATTTTCTAGCGAATTAAATATATAATATAGCAATGGTGTAATTTGATAAAACAAACGTAATAAAGTTGAACAAATAATAAAAGCAAAACACCAAGTATACATATAATACCAATATTATAACAGGTTTTATATACAGCTACGGAAATAACCATTGTGCTATTTTTTAAATAAGCTTAGAATGTAAATTTCCAGACAGTTTTATTATTTTTATTGGAGGTGCCAAATTGCTGCGCTTAATACCTAATGGAGTATACTTGTTAAACGGACAAACCCTGGTTGAAATTGGAGAAAACCAGGCGAAAAACTATTTAAGCCGGAAAAATGACCAGGAGTCGGTTGAATGGGACCAGATTGATAAGGAAGATGCCAGGAATAATACCATAGCCAGTAAAATTCTCTCGCAACACAACACTAACCCGAATGCGGGCAGACTCAGTATTCATTTTGATGCTCTGGCATCTCATGATATAACCTATGTGGGTATAGTACAGACCGCCCGGGCCAGCGGACTAAAAGAGTTCCCGGTACCGTATGTTTTGACGAACTGCCATAACAGTCTGTGTGCAGTGGGTGGTACCATCAATGAAGATGATCATGTCTTTGGACTGTCTGCAGCCCAGAAATATGGAGGAATATATGTACCGGCTCACCTGGCCGTAATACATCAATATATGCGGGAAATGATGACTGCCTGCGGACACATGATACTGGGTTCTGACAGCCATACCCGCTATGGAGCACTGGGTACCATGGGAATTGGTGAAGGCGGCCCCGAACTGGTTAAGCAACTGTTGCAAAAAACCTATGAACTGGCCACCCCGGAAATTATTGCCGTATATCTGGAAGGCAAGCCCCGCCCGGGAGTCGGCCCGCAGGATGTAGCCCTGGCTATTATAGGTGCAGTATTTAAAAATAACTTTGTAAACAATAAAGTAATGGAATTCGTCGGACCGGGAGTAGGCAACTTATCTGTTGACTTTAGAAACGGCATAGATGTAATGACCACGGAAACCACCTGCTTAAGCTCCATCTGGACAACTGATGAAAAAGTAAAAGCATACTATCAGACTCATGGGCGACCAGAAGCTTACAAAGAATTAAACCCGGGCAAAGTTGCTTATTATGATGGTGCGGTCATAGTTAACCTGGACGAAATTGAACCCATGATTGCACTGCCTTTCCACCCCAGTAATGTTTACACCATAGCAGAACTTAACGCCAATGCGTCTGATATATTAAGAGCTGTGGAAATAGAAGGACAAAAACAAATCGACAACCCGGAAATAAAATTTACCCTGATGGACAAACTCATAAACGGTAAATTAAAAGTTGATCAGGGTATTGTCGCCGGCTGTGCAGGCGGCAGCTTTGAAAATCTGTATGAAGTTGCCTGCATGGCGGAAAATCGTTCTATTGGTAATGAAGAACTGGCCTTCAGTGTATATCCGGCCAGTCAGCCTATTTACCTCGAATTAATTAAAAACGGTGCGGCCGCCACCTTAATGTCAGCAGGAATTACGATTAAGACCGCTTTTTGCGGACCTTGTTTTGGTGCGGGGGATGTTCCGGCCAACGGGGCGCTCAGTATTCGTCATACTACCAGGAACTTCCCTAACCGGGAAGGTTCCAAACCTGGCGATGGACAGATTTCTTCCGTTGCGCTCATGGATGCCCGTTCCATTGCTGCTACCGTACTTAACGGCGGCTATCTTATTCCGGCAACTGAGCTGGTAACGGAAACACCATCGGTTGCCTATACCTTTAATCAGGAAATATACTCCAAACGGGTTTACGAAGGATTTGAAAATCCCTCCAAGCAGGACGAATTAAAATATGGACCCAACATTGCGGACTGGCCGCAGATGATTGCCCTGCCCCAAAACCTGTTATTAAAAGTGGCCAGTGTGATTACTGATCCGGTTACAACTACTGATGAACTGATACCATCGGGAGAAACATCCTCCTACCGTTCCAATCCGTTGAAACTGGCGGAATTTACCCTCTCCAGAAAAGACCCGGGATATGTTGGCCGGGCCAAGGCTATTGACCGGCTGGAGCAGGAACGGCGGCAGATAATCAGTGATAACGGAGAAAAAGCAGAAATATCAGATGAACTGAGGGAAATAATCACTCAGATAAAAGACAACAGGGAAGAATTTAAAGACAGTAATGAAATACTGAATACTACCGGCATTGGCAGTGTGGTATATGCAGTAAAGCCAGGTGACGGTTCAGCCAGAGAACAGGCGGCTTCCAGCCAGAAGGTACTGGGAGGATGGGCCAACATAGCGGTTGAATACGCTACCAAACGCTACCGCAGCAATCTGATAAACTGGGGCATGCTGCCCTTTACCATAAAAAATGGCGACGAGGAGTTTGCAGTCGGAGACCTCATATTCATTCCGGATATCAGGGAAAAAGTAAAAAATGGCTCCGAAATTATTGAAGCCCAAATTATAGGCGACCAGGGCGTCAGGAATCTGGAACTGTATTTAAAAAACCTTACTGAAGATGAACGGGAAATAATTCTGCAGGGCTGCCTGATTAACTACTATGCCAATTAAAAATATACACGGGTTAGCAGTCGTGTTATCCTGAGCGGCAGCGAAGGTCTCCTGCCTCATTACGAAATGTAAACCCCAAAGCGGAGGCTTTTAGCCTCCGCTTCCGTTTCATCCTGTGGTACCTTGTAGAAAAACCCTACTCCTGAGGGATCGTAAACCGCCAGGCGCAAAACCATTCCGGCGGATGTTCATCTGGAGGACATCCTACACATTCAGTTTGAATACGTTCATCTATCTCCCAGGCAAAACGGCTGTACTCAACCAACCCGGCCGACTTGCACGGATAATCTGCCAGGCCCTTTCGCTGACGGGCTGATTGTACGCGACAATCATTCATTTGGAAAATAATACTGGTGGGACCTTCCTCTATTACCGACTGCTTATTGATACGGGAGTACATACGAAAACCTAGTGCCTGCTTCAAACCTTGCAGACCGGCCTGCTCCGGCAAGCCTAAGAAACTCTTGATCATGCGGGCTTCTACCTGGGAAAAGCGGTTCCAGCAGGAATCATTGCAGCGTTTGGCATCATTCATACCATAAGCCTGCTCTACGGCCTGAAACCAGATGCCGTCCATGGCCAGCCAATTTTTGCCTAACTCGCCGGTCAGCTCAATTAACTTCTCGCGAGGCAAATCCAGCAGGGGAGCAGGTATGCCGTCCTGTACTTCAAAACCCAGCGCCTTGCCCAGCCGTTCCATTTCAATGCGGTTAAACCTGTTATTTACCTCCTCCAGCATATCCAGAGCCCGCTTCATACCGAGTTGATGTTCAACCTCCCGAAACCACAGGGTATGATGAATCGCCTGACGATGTGACATATCCATAATGAAACGAGCCAGTTGCTCCTGACTCAAATCTTCCAGCCTGAGATCAGCATTACTATCTTTCAATGACATAAAAAGCGCCTCCCTATGACAAAAACTTTTAGCATCAGCCCATAAAGAGTACTTCTTCTTTTTTACCACGCCTCCTCTTTTTAAATCCTGTAAAAAGTCCTTAAACGTAGAATAGAGCGATGAAAAAATATAAATGACAACTTACCATAAACCGGAATATAATTGAAATAGTCGGTAAATAAACTATCAAACGGAAGGATGGGGTTTATGAGGAAAAAACAAGTTGGCTGGTTGACGGTTCTATGTTTGGTGGTTGCTCTGGTACTTGGGCCGGGTGCACCCCCGGCACAATCCTTTGGTCCGGTTCTTGATAAGAGTAGAATATTTATTGAGGCTCCATTGGCCGGAGAAACCCTGACGGGTGGTTCCAAGTATGAGATCATGTGGGATGTAGCTATTAATGATTATGTACAATTTGATCTGGCCTATACAACTGATGGCGGTGCCACTTACGAGATAATTGTCACCGGGGATAAAAACACTTTTACTATCGATGACAGTTATACCTGGACAGTACCAAATATTGCAGCACCTTCAATACAAATTGCCGTGATTCTTACGGTACCATCGAACTCTATGCCACAAATTCCTACAGCTTATTATAACTTATCCGGTCAATTTTCCATTAAAAAATCCAGCAACCTTCTCAAACCTAATCTGCCTGATATAAACCCGGTAATACTTATTCCGCTGGCTCCGGCTAATCTGACCGGAACAGCCTTATCAACCAATTCCGTAAAACTTGAATGGGAAGATAAATCCAGCAATGAAACTAATTTTATAATCGAGCGTAAAGGGCCGGGAATGGCGCCCAACGAAGAAATTGCAACTGTAAACGCTAATGTAACCACCTTTACTGATACCGGCTTAACTGCGGATACTGAATACATGTATCAGGTACGAGCCAGTAATCAAAACGGAAAATCAAATTTTGCCGGACCGGTAACTGTGCAGACCAAAGCAGCAATAGTATTGCCGGTTATAACCCTGGCAGCTCCAACGGAACTTAAAGCTGACAGCGTTACCAATACCAATGTGGTGCTAAGCTGGAAGGACAACTCGGATAATGAGAGCGGCTTTAAAATCGAACGGGCTACCGGCAGCGGCACCTATACCGAACTGGCAGCTGTAGCAGCAGGAATTGTCAGCTATACTGACCCCTCAGTAATCCAAGGCAACGCTTACTCCTACCGGGTTAGAGCCTGGAACAGCAATGAAAACTCAGCTTATTCCAATACCGTCACCGTAAACATAGCTGCTGGAACGACACCGCCGGCAGAAACAGAAACCAAACCACCTACTGGTAGCCCGGAAACTACTCTGCGCTTTGTAATTGGACAGAGTAAATACAGCTGGAATGGTACCAACCAACCTATGGATGTTGCTCCGATAATCAGGGAAGGCCGTACCCTGTTGCCGGTTCGCTATGTAGCCGACCCTCTGGGGGCACAGGTACTATGGAATGAAGCTGAACGCAAAGTAACGATAAAAACTACCAGCAAAACCATAGAACTATGGATTAACAACAACACCGCCACTGTAAACGGTACTAAAGTACTAATTGACCCCAACAATACAAAAGTAATGCCGGTTGTAATTCCCCCGGGCAGAACCATGCTGCCGCTGAGATTTATTGCCGACAACCTGGACTGTAATGTGGAATGGAACGATGCCAATAAAGAAGCGATTGTTACTTATCCTAAATAAATAAACCTATACCATCTATAACAAGCAGTAACCCCGCCGGAATAAATCCCGGCGGGGTTAAATTATCTTATCAATTATACCTGTTTAAGAATGTGGGCATGTGCAGCTACATAAATCGTTCCGGGAATACCGCTTACATCAACAATAAATGTATAGGTCGTAAAATAGCTGCCAGGAGTATATTTATAGGGAAAACTTCCCGGTGCGCTGCTGGGTGGAATAACAGCACCGACATATAGCTGTACCTGGTTCATTACATAAGGAAAGTCGGTTGTATAGGTTACCAATAAGTTACTATCCTGACGAAGAAAATTTACTGTTCCTACAGGAATATTAGTATTTCCTAACCCGAGGATAACGGTTAATTCTATTACCTCAGGTTCTAAAGTTATATACTGGGCATTTCCGGTCCCATACTCAATTCCTACTGCCCAGGCGGAGCCCAGATCAACAAATATCGGTGGAGGGGAGGGAGTGGGGGGTATATCCAGGATATCTTCAAGTTTAAACTGGAGGATCATCTGTTTTTTTATAACTGTTTGCATCATACGCCGTACTTCGCGGTTT
>JAAYBS010000166.1 GCA_012718855.1 Syntrophomonadaceae bacterium | reverse complement strand
AGACGACCATTTATATCAGCCAAACCCGTCATTTCATAGCCCAGATTATGCTGTTCCTCTATAAGAATCGGCTTTAAAATCTGCCAGTTAGCATCACGGACTGCATTACGATTAGAGATGGTCTTTAAAGATTGAAAATGGGTATATAGATAGGAGTCAACATTATCTGCCATATGACGACTCTGAACCGGTAAGGCATTTTCTGCCTGCAAAATCAGTTCATCTGCGGCGGTGTAATAGATAAAAATCCCTATAATTGAACATATTAACATTAAAGACAGGATAAAATATATCATTAAGCGAGTACTAATACTATGCATTAACAGTCACTCCGAAATCTATTAATTCAGTTTATTTTGATTTAATAAGGTTAGTTAAAGAAGTATTGTCTCAACTGTCTTATAACATAATTCGATTATTAGTAACAAATTACCTCTTATTTAAAAAATATTCCTGCCTTTAGTTATCTAGCCATAATTTTTGATTGAATTTTAATAATAATTGCCTATTAAATTGGCGTGATGTATTTTGTTTTTAATTTGAGCGAATAATTAAATAGTTCGTCTCATTAAGTATGCATCGGACAGGAAAAGTGTTACAATGAAATTGGGACAAAATATTGTTTGGGGTGGTATGCATATGAAGAAACCGATTTACTTTATTACCCGTGAGCATAAGGAAAATTTTTATCGCCTTTTAGAGAAGACTGGAGACGAAGATAACCTTGAACAGGTAGCAGCAGATTATATTCTGGCATCCATTGGTACTATGGATGAAGACGAATTGTCCATATCCTATATTGAACCTCTGGTATCTGCTGAAAAATTTGATTTTGAGCAAATGTTTGAAAAGCTTTCATTTAATCCGCTTGCATTAGCCCTCGTAAAACTGGCAGCTAATTTAATTGATGAAAAATATGAAGCTAATGTAAAACAAATTTTCTCAGTACTTAATGATGAATACCAGGCAGTTGCTTATCAGGCGTTGTTGATTACATTCCCCAGTTTCTCCAAGTCCTGGACCAGAAGATATGAGTTTTTCGATGATTAATATAAGTTTACTTATTGCAATAAACTAAAAACGCCGGTGTTATGTATAAACATACACCGGCTTATCATTTTAATAACCTATATATCAAATTTAAATCCATCTTCAAATAATTTCAGACATATTTCTACTACATTATCATCATAAAAAGCACCAGCATGTTCTCTGATTTCCTGCAAAGCTACCTCTATACCCAAAGCTGGTCGATAAGGCCGATGAGCCGAAATTGCCTCAACTACATCGGCAACTGTCAGAATACGTGCTTCCAATAATATATCTTCTCCGGTGAGTCCGAACGGATATCCCGAACCATCCATTTTTTCATGGTGTTGTAAAATAACTGTTGCTACCGGAAATTGAAAATCTATGGCTTGCAGCATATCATAGGCAGTTTCAGGATGAAGTTTTATTATATCCATTTCTTTATCGTTTAATTTTCCCGGTTTGTTCAAAAACTCAACCGGTACAGATATCTTTCCTATATCATGCAGATTTGATGCAATATAAATT
>JAAYBS010000165.1 GCA_012718855.1 Syntrophomonadaceae bacterium | reverse complement strand
TTTGTGCCATTCCTATCATAGCAAATATTTTTTTCAAATAGTATCTCTCCCATCTATGAAACCAGCTCCGAGATTTTCTGTTTGATGGTCGCTAATACTTCCGGTGCTATTTCATGCTCCAAAGCTTTTTGCAGGCGTTTACCCCGGGTAGCCTCAGCTAAACATTCATTACTGGGACAAATGTATGCACCGCGGCCTGCTTTTTTACCGGTGATATCCATTTCAATCTGGCCATCCGGAGTTCTGACAATTCTTATCAGCTCTTTTTTGTTTTTCATTTCGCGACAGCCCACACACATACGCTGGGGTATCTTCCTGGGTTTAACCATCTATTTCCTCCTCGGATTCATAATTTTCATCAATAACCTGGCTTTCACTCTTAATATCTACTTTCCAACCAGTCAGCTTGGCTGCCAGTCTGGCATTTTGACCTTCTTTACCTATTGCCAGTGACAGTTGATAATCAGGCACCACTACCCGGGCTACTCTTTCCTCTTCAAAAATATCTACATAGATAACCTTAGAGGGACTGAGTGAATTAGCAATATATCTATCCGGTTCCTGATCATATTTGATAATATCAATTTTTTCTCCACCCAGCTCGGTTACAATATTTTGAACTCTTAGACCGCGTGGACCTACACAAGCTCCCACCGGATCAATTTTTTCATCCTGTGAATATACCGAGATTTTAGACCTGGCGCCAGCTTCGCGAGCTATTGATTTGATTTCTACCATGCCATCATAAATTTCCGGGACTTCCAATTCAAATAATCTTTTTAAAAATAATGGATGCGATCTGGATACAAATATATTGGGACCTTTGGAAGTATTCTTTACTTCATAGATATAGGCTTTAATGCGTTGACCCACGGTATATTTTTCAGTATTCATCTGATCAGCAGGGAGCATTATGGCTTCTATTCGCCCCAAACTCACAAATATGGTTTTGTTTTCAATTCTTTGGATGGTTCCGGTAACTATTTCACCTTCCCTTTCCAAAAATTCTTCATATATTAAACTTCTTTCAGCTTCTCTCAGCTTTTGAATTACAACCTGTTTGGCGGTTTGGGCAGCAATACGGCCAAAATCTGCTGGAGTAGCTTCAACATATACCATATCATCCGTCTTGGATTCAGGATAAAGCTCTAGTGATTCCTCCAAAGATATTTGCAGTCTGGGGTCTTCTACCACCTGTACTACTTGCTTTTGGGAAAATACCCTAACTTCTCCGGTAACATCGTTAAACTCCACACTGGCATTTTGCCCTACGCCGAAGTTCTTCTTGTAAGCGGTATTAAGAGCTGATTTAATTGCGTCAATTAATGCTTCTTTAGGTATTCCCCGTTCTTTTTCAATATCTATCAATGCCTGCATTAATTCATTAGACACTGTTCTTCCCCCTTTTATTGTTGCGGATCCAGTCTTACTACTGTAATTACTGATCGAGGTACATGTACTGGTCCGTCTTCGGTTTCAATAATAACACTCTCCGCATTGGCAACACCTAATTTACCCTTTAGTTTTCTGGGCCCTTCGAAACTTTTGAGTGTTTTTAGCTTAATTTTATAACCACAAAACCTGGCAAAGTCTTTATCAGTCTTGATAATACGATCCAGTCCTGGAGATGACACTTCCAAATGATCGTAAAATATATCAGTATCGTCTATCTTACCTTTGATTGCCCGGCTTACCCGTGTACAAATATCCAGGTCAATTCCTGATTCATTATCAATGAGCAATCTTAACATCTGGTCACCATTTTCTTTACGGTATTCTATTTCAACCAATTCAACTCCCAGACGGTTTATGGGTTCTTCTACAAGATCAATAATTTTTTCTATTATGGATTCTGTCAACGGGTCACCCCCATATTTAATCAATAATTCAAATAATATATGCAAATTACAATAGAAAAAGTGGGCGAGCACCCACTTGTTTCTCAAATATTAGTAAGCTTACGGTAAAGTATAACACACGGTTACAAGTTTATTCAAGTCTACGAATATTTAAGGATCGCGTCAAGATTCCTGTGGTTTTAAAAAGTAAACAATATCCTCTTTAATATCCATCTATTCTGAACCCCCTCAGGACCGAATGTCTTCACTTGATTGCTTCATGTTCAATATCGTTATAAAGTAGTTGCTCATTTGGTCGCCTCCTCTATCATTATCTTCAATTCCTCAGCCTCCTGCAGGGATAGCCGCTTATCCCGCAGAAATGTGGCCAGGAAAGCTTGTTCCGGTAATTTTGCGTGCAAACCTACACTGGTCATATTCCATTTTAAGACTAACCAAATAAATTGATTTGTGTACTATCCGGTAGAGATTCAAAACAATTATATTGCCTCAGGATTTCCATGGCGGTTTTATTTAAATGAGTGCGTTGCTGGAAGTCTTCAACGGATATAAAGTCGGATTCGTTACGCGCCGTTATTATTCCCTGGGCTGCACTGGAACCAACATTGGGCAGAGACGAAAACGGTATTAGCAAACCCTCTTCTTCCAGAAGAAATTTATCAGCCTGTGAGCGGTAAATATCAACTGGATAAAACTTAAACCCTCGGGCATACATTTCCATAGCCAACTCCAATATTGGAATTAGTTTACGATCTTTTTGTGATGCCTCGTAGCCCTGGCGTTCGATTTCCTTGATTCGGTTACGTACCGCGTCATATCCCTTCAAAATTGTCTCGG
>JAAYBS010000164.1 GCA_012718855.1 Syntrophomonadaceae bacterium | reverse complement strand
GACGTTCTTTCTGTAACATGCGCTAACAATGTTTAATCAATCAAACTGAGTTTGACAATTCCCTACAGTATATTAGGATTTAAATATGAAATTAAAAATCCGACAATCTTTGTTACACGGTGTAACAGGTGTAATAAAAGAGGTGAAATTATGACACTTCAACAGTTAAGATATGTTATAAAAATAGTTGAATGTGGTTCAATTACTGAAGCCGCAAAGCAGCTCTTTATATCCCAGCCCAGCCTTTCAAATGCTGTCAAAGAGCTTGAAACTGAACTGAGTATAGAGATATTTAACCGAACAGCCAAAGGCATATCATTAACCACTGACGGTACGGAATTTCTTTCTTATGCGCGTCAGGTTATAGAGCAGACCGAACTTTTGGAACAGCGTTATCTGGGCAAAAAGCCCTCCAAGCAGCTTTGCTCAGTTTCCACTCAACATTATGCTTTCGCGGTCAACGCCTTTGTGAATCTGCTGCGGGAATTGGAGGTGGATGAATATGAATTTACCCTTCGTGAAACCAGGACCTGGGAAATCATCGAAGATGTCAAAAATCTTCGCAGCGAGCTGGGTATAATATATTTAAGTGATTTTAACGAAAAAGTAATTAATAAGCTATTGAAGGAAAATCATTTGATATTTTATCCTCTTTTTGAGGCTGATCCTCATGTTTTTATTAGTTCGGCTCATCCGTTGGCCAAAAAGGAATTGGTAACTCTCGCAGATTTGGACGATTATCCTTTCCTGGCGTTTGAACAGGGTGAATATAACTCGTTTTACTTTTCGGAGGAGATATTGAGCACCGTTCCGCATAAGAAAACTATCCATGTCAGCGACCGCGCCACACTATTCAATCTGCTGATCGGGCTGAACGGATATACCATTTGCAGCGGGGTTCTAAACAGCGACTTAAACGGCGAAAACATTATTTCCGTGCCGCTGGAGTCGGATGAAAAGATGCTGGTGGGCTGGATAGCAAATGAGAAGGCTCATTTGAGTACGATAGCATTGGATTATATTACCGAGTTAAAGCGCTTGATTTGTGAATATGGTTATACGGTTTTATCATGAGGTGACATGGGGACGGTCCGAGACTGCTGAAAAAGTGCTCTCATCGTGTCATGCTGAGCGACTAGCGAAGCATCTCATTGGTGAAAGAGCCAATATTACTGACTTCCAACAGAGATCCTTCGTCACTTTCAGCTCCTCAGAATGACATTTATGATACTTTTTCTGTGGTCACAAAACATCCCAATGTAAAAAGAAAGATATTCAGTGTTACAGAAAGAACGTCCCGGTATAACACCTTATGCGGCCAGCAGGGCGCTTATGGCCGCATATATTTTCTTAGCAATATAGGGGTTATTCATCGTATATAAGTGAATTCCATCCACATCCTGAGCCATAAGATCGACAATTTGATCAACCGCATAAGCAATTCCCGCATCGCGCATGGCTATAGGATTGTTTTCATATCTTTTCATCATGGTAATAAACTTTTTGGGAAGTTCCACCCCGCACAGCGTTACCATTCTTTCAATCTGTTTTTTATTTACTACCGGCATAATTCCCGCTTGAATCGGAACATTTATTCCTGCAATGCTGGCCCGTTCGCGAAATGAATAGAAGTAATTATTGTCAAAAAACAGCTGGGTGATAAGCTGGTCGGTCCCGGCATCCACTTTGGTTTTTAGATTGCGTATGTCGTCAACCAGATTTGGGCACTCACTATGCCCCTCCGGATAACATGCTCCGATAATATTAAAATCACCATTTTCCTTGATGAACGAAACCAGATCGCTGGCATATCGAAAATCCTGTTTCGGTGTAAAGTCAGGGTTTATATCGCCGCGCAGAGCCAGAATGTTTTCAACCCCGGCCTGCTTGAAACCCGCCAGCATATCCAGCACTTCGTTTTTGGTGAGATTAATACAGGGAAGATGGGCAACACTTTCAATCCCGTAATCATTTTTTATAGCCGAAGCAATCTCCAGGGTTGCAGTGTTGGTTTCACTGCCGCCGGCACCATAGGTTACACTTATAAAGTCCGGATTCAAACCTTGCAACTCGTCCAGCGTATGGTAAATTGTATCAATAGGTGCGGTTCGCCGGGGAGGAAAAATCTCCAGCGACAACACTTTTTTGTCTTTAAAAATTTCTGCGGTTCTCATGATAGCCTTCACCTTTCAACTGTGATGACAAGACTATATCATAAGAATTTAGGCATAGGATAATACTTCATTTATATGTCTTCCCATAGTTAAAGGCTATACCCGGTTTATTTTACTACCATTACCGGACACGTAGCCTGGGCTAGAACATTCAAGGTCACGCTTCCTGTCAAAGCACCTTTAAGGGGTCCATGTCCTCGACTTCCCATTACAATGAGATCGATACCATTTTCCATTTCTTTGAGAATCTCTGCAGCTGCATAACCTTTACTTACCTTGGATATCATCTTGACCCCTTTTGTATCTACACCCTTGATTGTATCTTTTATAACCTGTTGACCGATTTCACTAATCTTGTCATCTGAAAATAGAGCATAGCCGCTTATAAGCGCACCCATATAGGAAAAATTGTCGGGCTTATCCACTACATGCAAAATTATGATTTTAGCATTATACTGTTTGGCAATATCAACAGCGGTTGCAAAAGCATGACATGAATACTCCGAAGCATCAGTAG
>JAAYBS010000163.1 GCA_012718855.1 Syntrophomonadaceae bacterium | reverse complement strand
TGTTGCTGATAGCAGCAGGTTTTCTCCTTGGAGCCATATATTTGATTCTACAAATCTGGATGTCACCCGGACTGGCGGCTTTGGTCAGTTCCCTGAGTGCTTTGCTTATAGGAGGTGTCTGCCTGTGGCGCGCCCAACGGCTAGTCAAAAACGCGTAGCTGAGGCTAAGGAAGCGTTTCGGATGTCAGTAACTGAAAAGCCGGTTTCTGAAGAGGATTCTTCCCCAAATGGTCTTTATGTCACAATGATATTGGCTTTTCTGGCCGGTCTAACAACCGGCGGAAGCAGTTTGAAAAATAACCGCCTGGGACGGTTATTGCTTAGTGCTGCTCTGGATTGGGTTAATCCAACTATCTAACCAGAGGGGTATCACGGGGGTGATACCCAAAGGGTAGATAAGCTTAGCCTTATAATTCTGCTGAGTCTGACTGAACCTGATGGTAGTTTATTATTTATTTTTATTTACCAGGTTGAGTCAGGAACAGTCAGGTTCATCTTTCCTATTTTCTGGTGTCAACCCTATGGAGTGGTAATTAAGGTTAGTGTTACTTTGTGCCTGGGAATTTGTTTATCCAGGTTTTGATTTCATTCCAGGTATTTACGCGAATTATGTTATCCGACTCCAGATGTCGGTTATAGGGATAATCAAATAAAATAACCGGTAAGATTGAACTAATTTCTGCTGCCAGTTCATGATGATCTTCAATCATTACATCCACACCATATTCAAGACAGACATTCAATTTGTTGAAAAAATGCATATTATCAGTAGTATTCAGCACCAGATGGTCGTATTCAATGCCATAATTAGTCAGCCAACTGGAAGTAGCTTCTTCTACTTGTGGAAACATTAAGTTACGGGAAGTAATCAGCACTAATTCATGTTCCCTTTTTAATTCTTGCAGCACTTCGATTGCCTGTTCCTTGGGTTTTATATTACGATAAATATCTCCCAGATAAGTAAGCAGAAATTTATTGGCATGCTCCTTATCCCAGTTCAGAACATCCTCTATATAATAATGGTTAAGATCAGGTATAATATTCAACTGGTTTTCCTGACCGTAAACAGTTGCATAGTGCATTATCGTCTCGGTAGTATAGGTAATAGTATTGTCAATATCCACACCAATTTTCACAACTTTACTCCTCCTGATTATTCCTCTTTTATAATCCTAACGGTTGTCATAGCTTTATGACAACTGGAATTTAGCCTGCTTATTTAACCCCTGATCGATTTTACGGGCTATTCCAACTCAGATAGCCAAGCGGAGCAATAAAAGAGACTCTTTCCTGCATAAAGGATGAGATTGGATAATTAAAAACGCCCCTATTTCAATAGTGCTGCAGAAAAAAGTGGCGGAAACTTTTAGTTTCCGCGGAGATGAGAGAATTCTATTATAAAGTGAAGGATTTAAAATTGAAGTTATTTAATTTATACCCAACCACGTTTTTTAACGGCTTCGGCGACCCGGTTAATGGCTATAACATAAGCGGCATCACGCATATATAGATCGTCTTTTTTAGCCAGATTATTCACTGCATGAAAGGCATTAGTCATTTTGGTATCCAGTTTTTCCAGAACCTCATCTTTTTCCCAGAAGTAATTCATGTTGCATTGAACCTGCTCAAAATAGCTGCAGGTAACACCACCGGCATTCGCCAGGAAATCAGGAATTATATAAATGCCTTTTTGTTTGATTAATTCATCTGCATCCGGAGTAGTCGGGCCGTTGGCACCCTCGACAATCATTTTGACCCGCGGGCTGATTTTATTAAAATTAGCCGGGGTAATCTGGTTTTCCAGAGCGGAGGGAATTAATATATCTACATCCTGCTCCATCCAGGACTCAGCATCCAGAACTTCATAGCCAATGTCACGCGCTTTATTTTTGGCAATACTGCCAAAACTATCGGTAGCTCCCATTAGTTCATCAACATTAATACCATCTTTTTTCCTGAAGGTATACGCTTTACGATCAACATTATCCCAGCAGGATACAGCCACAACTGTTCCACCCAGTTCAATGAATAAACGGGCCGCATATTGAGCAACATTTCCAAATCCCTGTATACTGGCTACAGTATCTGACGGATTTAAACCTTTGTCTTTCAGGGCTTCACGCAACGTATATATTACACCATAACCGGTGGCTTCTGTTCTGCCCAGTGAGCCTCCCATACCAACCGGTTTTCCGGTAATAAAGCCGGGATAACGTCCGCCGGTTATAGTTTCATATTCATCCAGCATCCACAGCATGTGTTTAGGTTTAGTCATCACATCCGGAGCAGGTACATCAATATTTGGACCTACATTCCTTACAATTTGCCTGACCCATCCGCGGCATAAGCGCTCCTGTTCACCATCACTCATATTGCGAGGGTCACAGATAATACCACCCTTACCGCCCCCCAGAGGAATGTCAACTGCTGAACATTTCCATGTCATCCACATCGCCAGAGCCCGAACCGTATCAGCTGTTTCATGGGGGTGAAAACGGATACCGCCTTTAGCCGGACCACGGGCATCATTATGCTGAACCCTGAATCCTTTAAAGACTTTGGTACTGCCATCGTCCATTCTGACCGGAATCAGGAAATGGTATTCCCGCATAGGTTGACGCAGAAGTTGCCTGGTAGCATCGTCAAGCCTGATAATATCAGCTACTCGATCAAATTGAGCCTGGGCGTTTTCGTAGGGGTTGTAGGTCAAAACACTCATCTTTTTTGTTGCCTCCTCATTTTTATAGCAAAAAACAGTATCTTCAAAAAATTATAGACCTTTTGTAATAAGTTGTGAATAGCTATGAGCTGATGTAGACTGTATTCAATTTAGGTACATAGGGGGTTGTTTTGGCCATAGCCTGGGCAAGGGGGAGGGGTAATAGATATTAGAACCTCACTCTTTGCTGACTCTACCTGATAGTGTTTTTATTTTATTATTCGTAGTCTCAGTATGGCAATATCAGATGCAATCAGGTTATTTTTTGTTTACTGCTTGGTGCATGGTAAGAAAATGGTATTATTAACGTAACAAGTTTAACATAACAGGTGGAGGCGGGTTATAAATGAAAAAGGTTAGCAGTATTACTATTCTGTTGCTATTAATGGTTTTTGCGATTACCTGTCTGGGATGCAGTGGGAACTTATTAACATCGCTACAGGAATCACCAGTCACGATTAGTACCGAAGAAATAAAAGATTTAAAGGATAATTTGGAGTTAACGTTGAAACTGCCCTCTCTAAACGGCATGAAGGACGAGACGCTGCAACAGGATATTAATAACCGTTTCCGTTCTACTTTTAAACAGCGTCAGACGGAAATGATGGCTGAACGGGAAGAAATGGAGAAAGAAGCTGAACAATATCAGTTTGAGCTTAATCCCTTTGCATTAGCCACTGATTATATGGTTACTTATAATAATCATGGTTTATTAAGCCTTTATATTGACCAATATGAGTATACCGGCGGGGCCCATGGCATGACTTACCGCAGGCCTTATAATATTGATTTAAAAGATGGCTCTGATATTAAACTGGCGGATGTTTTCAAACCGGACAGTAATTACAAGGTGGTTATTGATAAAGCTATCCAGGCTGAAATAGCTAAAAACCCGGAGGGCTATTTTGAGTCGGAAATGGGCTTTCAGGGCATTGGGGATGATCAGTTCTTTACTTTACAGCCGGGCGGTATAACCATTTATTTTCAGTTGTATGATATTGCTCCTTATGCTTTCGGCATACCAGAGTTTAAAATTCCCTTTTCGCAGCTTGGAAATATGGTCAATCCAGATCTGCAAAAACGGCTTGATTGATGGAAGTTTTGATAAGGGATAAGTAGTAAGACCAGGATTATTGGAACCTGACTTTACCTGACTGATCCTGACTCTACCTGACGATACTATTTAATAATTATCAGGCTAAGTAGCGGAGGCATTCAGCCTCCGATCACAAACCCTTACAGGACTACACCCTACGGGTACTATTGATATACCCTATTTGTCAGGCTATAAATAATTTATAAATAACCTTCTTTTAACAATACTCTGAATCACCATAACTAAAATAACACAATTAATAATTCAATAAAAATCAGCGGAAATCCCCCT
>JAAYBS010000162.1 GCA_012718855.1 Syntrophomonadaceae bacterium | reverse complement strand
GATAATAGTTATTTTCCTTGCTTCTTGTTTACTCATTTCTGTTTTCATCCTCCCATTATATATTTTTATGGGGGATGACATTTTACCTGATGAGTTATAGTATGACATTATTGCTGATTAACAAGATCCTGCACTTAAAAAGATTGTAGTATTTGATGATATTGACTATAATGATGAATTTATTATTAAGTTTACTGATGTACTGAAGGAAGGCAGAAAGAATCTTAGATCCGAAGAAATAAAGTCCCGTTCGGCCGCGATTAAACCGGATGACCTTATGACTCTGATTTATTCATCCGGTACAACTGGTCAACCCAAAGGAGTAATGTTGAGTCATTCCAATATTATGTTTATTGCCATAACTTTTTGCCGGGTTGAGATGCTGCAGGTAGGAGATATTCTATTATCACTTTTACCGCTTTCCCACGCTGTAGAAAGAAGTATGGGGTACTATGCCCTGCTCATGGCTGGCGGGATTATTTGCTATTCAAGGGGAACAGAGTTTTTTGCAGAGGATGTCCTGGAGATTAGACCTAATATTGGCGTATTCGTACCGCGTGTGTTTGAAAAAGTATACAATGGGATACAAGCCAAGGTTGCTACAGCGCCAGCTGGAAAACAAAAGCTGTTCAACAGGGCTGTAGCGGTAGGAAAAGAAGCGGCGCCCTATTTTATGGCCAACCGTAAATTGCCCTTCATGCTAGGCCTCAAATACAAGCTGTTTGATAAATTGATTTTCTCCAAATTAAAAGAAACTATGGGTTTTGAGAGAACCAGAGTTTTTGGTGCTGCCGGGGCCCCGCTGTTGCCGGAAATACATGATTTCTTTTGGGGATTAAATATGCAGATCAGAAAAGGATATGGCCTGACTGAAACTTCTCCGGTGCTTAATGTAGATGGTGACCCATCTATAATGCCCATCAAATCGAATGGCTGGATAACACCTTTTCCAGGAGCATTATTAAAAATAGCCGAGGATGGCGAAATATTGGCTAAAGGGCCGGGGATAATGCTTGGTTATCTGAATATGCCTGAACAGACCAGAGAAATGTTTACTGAAGATGGATGGCTAAAAACCGGGGATATTGGTGTGCTGGACAGTGAAGGCTATTTAAAAATCACTGACCGCAAGAAGGATATAATCGTAACCTCAGGCGGTAAGAATGTAGCTCCACAGGTTTTGGAAAACACCTTTGCCTCCCATCCGTTTATAGAACAGATAGCCGTACTCGGAGATGGCAGACAGTATATCGTAGCCCTTATTGTTCCTAACTTTGAAACTACAATAGAGTGGGCTGCCAAAGAGGGAATTTCCGGACTCAGTAATGAAGAACTGGTTACCAATAAGCAAGTGATAAATAAATTTACTGCGATTATTGAGCAGATAAACCAAAATTTCGGCAGGGTGGAACAGGTTAAAAAATTCCGGTTGATGCCCCGGGAATTTACTGAAGAAGCAGGCGAATTAACCCCTACATTAAAGCTGAAGCGCAAAGTGATAATGAGCAAATACGAAAAAGAAATTCAGTCTTTATACGAATAGAATAGAACCGGATAACAAAAAACGCCTGACCAATTTAGTGTCAGGCGTTTTTAATAGTTGAGATCAGGCTTGAGATAATCGATCAATAGAATTTGCTACGGTAACCAAACCAGCTAAAAAGTTATCCTGAGTGACCCCTAACTCTTTACGCAGATAATTATTAAATGATTCACCGTGTTGATAAACT
>JAAYBS010000161.1 GCA_012718855.1 Syntrophomonadaceae bacterium | reverse complement strand
TGGTTGCATCTGCAGGCGGGATTGCCACTGTTATGGCCTTAGCTCCATCCAATAGGCGCAGGTTTTTCAACCCCATTAAATATACCAGTGAGTTTATGACTACTGTGGCCAGGGGTGACTTAAGTGCAAGTATAAAGGATAAGGATTTCGGACTTCTAACCAGCATTAAGGTATTTCTGGAACAGATGTCACAGCAGTTAATCGGTTTGGTAATGGGAATTATTAGGGGATCGGAAGCAATTGAGAATTCAGCGGTTAAATTGGAACAGGAATCCAAAAATAATACTAAAATAGCTGAAGAAGTAGCCATGGCTATTAATAGTGTGGCTCAGGCCAGTAATAATCAGGCTATAGTTATGCAGGAACTGGTCAGAGAAACCCAACAGGTAGAAGGCCTGGTTAATAAGGTTTTACAAATTTCTGAGCAGGCCAACACCAGCCTTGAATCATTAACGGTACTTAACCGGGAAGGTATCTTTTCGATTCAAAACCACATAACCCAGGTAAATGAAAAAAAGGATTTGCTGGAAGAGGTTGCCCAATTAGTAATGGATTTATCCGGCAATGCCACTGAAATAAGGACTATAGTCGAGGTAGTCAGCAGTATTAATGAACAAACCAATCTGTTGGCTCTCAATGCTTCCATAGAAGCTGCCCGCAGTGGAGAACATGGTCAGGGATTTCAGGTAGTAAGCCAGGAAGTTCGTAAAATGGCGGAACAATCTTCTCAGGCGGTCCAGGAAATATCCCAGTTAATCATTGGTATTGGCAACAGTATTATGGAAGTAGTAAATCAGACTGGAATAAGCAAAGAAGTATTTTTGAATCAGGTTCAGGCTATAAATGATATAGAGAGTGTTATGGGAGATGCAGGTGAGGAACTGGGGCTTATTTATTCTCAGATTAACGATTCCATTAATAACATCAAATCAATTAATGAATCGATAAAACACATTAATGAAACCATTCACAACATTGCCTCCGCTATCGAAGAAACTTCAGCCGGCTCCGAAGAAATAACCGCTGTTACCGCTCAACAGGTAATTACGATTAATGATTTGGGAGAAATAGCTTCCCATCTTAATTCCCTGGCTCAAAATCTTAAGCAACAGGTTACCCATATTAAAATACCCCAGCAAATGGTTGAAGCTGACTCTCAGGAACTAAAAACCTTTGACCCCCGGGAAATAAAAAAATTGGCTAATAGTTATAGCGTTAGATCGATTATTTTAGGGACATTAATGGGGGGCTTGATTTTTGGTCCGATCATGGCACTGGCTGCCAGGGCTATAGATCCGCGGGGATTAATACTGGGAGTTATATTTGGAGGCATAGCCGGATTATTAAACGGTGGTCTTTCCACGACCACCAGCCGTACAAATATTATAACCCCCACAACGCATATTATTTACGGAGCGGAATTAGTATCAAAAGGCGATTTGACTCATCAAATTGACTCTAAGGTTAAAATTGGAAAGCTAAACGGAATTCGTGATTTATTTAATGAAATGATTGTTTCTTTACGAGCGACAGTTAACGAAACTATGCAATCAACGCAGGAAATGCAGGAATCTACCCGACGCGCATTGATAATTGCCGAAGAAACCCAGGAAACCGGCGCCAATATCAGCAAGACCGTAGGTGAAATTGCCTTGGCTGCCAATCGTCAGGCCATGGACATCAATGACTCGCTTAACAGTGTTACCACTTTGGTCAGCTTCATCCAGGAAATAGACCGGAACTCCAAACAGGTAGCCGAATTAGGTGCCAAAATGGAGACTAATGTAGGAGAAGGTTTCAGAGCTGCCAACCAGCAGCGGACCAGGGCGGAAGAGCATGTAGCGCTTTTAGCCACCATGCAGCAAACTATTAACAACCTGGAAAAAGAATCAGCCGTAATAGGAAATGTGGTAAAAGCAATTACCGACATTGCTGAGCAGACTAATTTATTAGCCTTAAATGCTGCTATTGAAGCTGCCAGGGCCGGCGAAGAAGGTCGGGGGTTTGCGGTAGTAGCTGAGGAGGTCCGTAAACTGGCAGAAGGTACATCGGAGGCAGCACTTCGGACTTACGATTTAATCAACAATATTCAGAACGGAACTCGCGAGGTAGTTATACGTATGGACCCCCTCCGCGAAACTATCGAACAACAAATCCAAATAGTCTACGACAGTGAACAAATACTGCAGAAAATGAATGCTGATGTTGGTAATATCAGTGAAGAAACCCGAGAAATTGCCAGAGTATCTCAAACCATTAATCAATCCATGGATGGAATATATAAAAGCCTGGAGAAGATTGCCGGCAGCAGTATGGAAACTGCCGCTGCCAGTCAGCAGGTACTGGCTTCCATTGATGAACAGGAGTCTTCAATCAATCGGGTTAACATGGACATCGAAGAATTTAATCTTCAGTCAGTAAAACTCAGTGAACAGGTGCAAAGATTTAAACTGCAATAAAATTTAAAAAATGACGTAACCATACAAAAACATAAGCGGCAATGAAAAACGACATCATCATATTTATTGATGATGTCGTTTTTCCTATGGGGGGGGGATCGGAGACCATGCGTGAAAAATTTGTCAAATCGTAAAGGAAAACCAAACCTTAATGTTATTGTAATCACAATCACAAACTAATGTCAATAGTTTCTAATTAGGTAAATGAATTAAGGAGCAGCTATAACCCGGTAACTCAGTATTTTGGCGAATCGCATCCATTATGGGACTAAAAGAGCAAAGATATAAAGAGAATAATACTTGCTGAATGAGGTTTAGGTTTTATTGGGCGAGGTAATAATTAAAGCAAATACCAGGAGCTTTTAATCAGGTAGAAAGGGTTTAAAAGGGGGGGCTGAATTTGAAACGAAAACCAGTAATTGGAATCATAATTATTACCGTAATGATATTATTTACAGGTTATTTTTTGGAATATTATCAACAACCGTTGAATAAAAGTGTTCTCCGCTTGCATGTAGTAGCCAACAGTGACAATACTGAAGATCAGTTATTAAAGCTGGCCGTAAAGGATGACATCGTAAACCTGATGAAAAAAGAATTTCAGAAGACCAGCGATGTAAATATGGCTAAAAGTCAGGCAATCAAATTAATACCAATTATTGAAAAAACTGCCCGCGAGGAGATAAGAAGCCAGGGATACGATTATCCAGTAAAAGTATCGGTCGGCGAATATGCTTTTCCTACTAAATCATACGGCAATTTTGTACTGCCCCAGGGGGATTATCAGGCTGTAAAAGTAATAATAGGAGAGGGTGAAGGACGAAACTGGTGGTGTGTACTATTCCCGCCGCTATGTCTGGTGTCTTCTTCTGACCAGGGTCTGTGCCTGGATAACCCCCAGGAAGCCCGGGTCACGTTAAAATGCCTGGAACTATTGCCCAAAGGCGCCCGCCTGAAACTACAGGGCGAGGAGTAATTTAATAAACGCATTTTATATAAGACGCGGATTACGCGGATAGGTGCTGATTTTCGCTGATTTTTTCTGACACAGATAACACAGACCCTTCGGGCACAGATTTAGACAGCTACATTAATTGCGGAACCTTATAGGTGGAGCATAGGAAGTCCTCGAAGAGGAATTTTTAAATATTTATAATTATATTTGCAGAGGTTATTTATGGTAAGAATGATTCTGTTTTTGAGAAGGTTTAGTTAATTTTTTTAACTTGACTATACCTGAATGATTCTGACTTAACCTGAAGGTAATATAATTTTTTATTTATTAGTCAAGTTCAGTCAGTCAAAGTCCCCTTTCAGGGACACGGATGCTCTGCCCATAGGGCTTCGCAATTAAAATAGCAGGTTAATCAGGTTCTAATAAGCTTAAACCTGCTCAAAAATATAATTTAAATCACCATAATCGAATTCACATAATTATTAATCCAACAAAAAAATCAGCGGAAATCTGCGCAATCAGCGTTATCCGCGTCTATTAAACAACGGCTTGACCGTTTATTTTTTATTTATAGAGGGATATAATGAAGAAAAAATTGAGGTGTTCTACCTTTGATTACCAGCATCACCATATCGGCACCGGCTAAAGTGAATTTAACCCTTGATATTAAGGGTAAACGACCAGATGGATATCATGAATTGGAAACCGTTATGCATCAGATTAATCTGCTTGATATAATAACGATTGAAAAACAGGAGACCGGTATAGAAGTTGTAACCAGCAGTGAACTGGTTATTGATGATGAGACTAATCTTGCTTATCGGGCAGCTGCTTTAATCCTGGAAAAATATAATTGTCAGGCAGGAGTTAAGATTAATATCCAGAAAAATATTCCGGTAGGAGCCGGGCTTGCCGGCGGGAGTACTGATGCTGCTGCGGTACTGAAAGGTATCCGTCAGCTGTTTGATCTGCCGGTTGATGACCGTACACTGCATGAAATTGGGCTGGCACTGGGTTCGGATGTTCCCTTTTGTTTACAGGGAGGTACAGCCCTGGCCACAGGCAGGGGCGAAATACTGAGCATGCTTCCTGACAGCCTGGTCCTGACCATGGTAATAGTAAAACCTCCTTATCAGGTATCTACGGCTGAAGTATATAAAGCGTTCCGCCTTGAACAGGTTAAACGCTTTCCGGATACAAATGCTTTTATTGAATCATGGTGTAACTGTGATATGATAGGAATGTGTGACCACATGGAAAATGTTTTGGAATCAGTTACAGAAGAGCAATATGCTGAGATTAAGACTATAAAAAATCAACTGGTTCAACTAGGGGCAATAAAATCTATAATGTCAGGCAGCGGGCCAAGTGTATTGGCAATATTTGATCAGCTTGCACCGGCTGCCCGGGCTTTTGAAATAATAAAAAAAACCTGCCAGGAGACTTATATAGTCTCTTCTTACCTTAAAGAGGGGGTGCTGTAATGGAAGAGAAAAGATTGCAACCGGTAGATTTGGATTCTTATAAACCATTAAGGGAGTTGGTTCTGGAAGCGATTCGGGAAGCTATAATTAGCGGAGCATTAAAGCCACGGGAACGACTCATGGAAATTCAACTGGCTGAGGAACTGGGAGTATCCAGGACTCCAATTCGGGAAGCCTTGCGAAAATTGGAACTGGAAGGTTTTATTGTAATGGTGCCTAGAAAAGGTGCTTATGTAGCCGACCTTACCTTTAAAGATATTGCCGATGTATTTGAAATCAGGGCGGCTTTGGAGGGATTGGCAGCCGGTATGGCCGCAGAACGTATTACCGATGAAGAGTTGGAGGAAATGGAGCGCTTGCTGGCAATAAAGGCTGAAGCTATCGCCCATAATGATATGGAGAAATTAATTGAGGTGGACACCAAATTCCACGAAGCTATTTATCAGGCCAGTCGTAATGAGCGGCTTACCGCTATAATTAATAACCTGAGAGAACAGATTCAGCGCTATCGGACTACCACCCTGTCTTTTCCTGGCAGAAGCAAACAATCACTGGATGAACACCGGCTTTTAGTAGAAGCCATCCAATCACGCAACAGCCAATTAGCCCGGCAGGTAGCCCAGGAACATATTGAAAATGCAGAAAACAGTATGATTGAGGCACTTAAAAAGGACGGGCCACCCCTGTCCAGGTAGTGGAGGAAAGAAAATGAAGTATGACGTAGTCATATTAGCTGGTGGAGAAAATAGCAGTGACCTTAGAAAAATAGCCCCTTACGATAACGAAGCGCTCATAATTATTGGCAACTATCCCATGATATATTACGTTTATAAATCATTACGCTCCTCCCCTCTGGTGGAGAACATTATAGTCAGCGGTCCTGCTGATTCCTTACGCAGCATTTTACCCCGGGAAGATAATTTATATTTTGTTAATGGGGGAGAAAATGCCATTGATAGTTTCAGCCAGGCAATTGAGTTACTCGATAAAATAGGTACAACAGAATATTTATTAGTGGCACCTACGGATATTCCGCTCATTACCAGTGAGGCTATTGAGGATTTTATGCATCAATGTGAGAAGTATGATGCCGACTTCTATTATCCGGTTACTTCCAAAAAGGTTAATGAAGAGAAGTTTCCAGGGGTTGCCCGTACCTATGTCCGTCTCCGGGAAGGGGTATTTACCGGCGGAAACCTGTTTATTATGCGCAAAGCCATGATCCCTAAAGGGTTGGAATTTGCGAAACAAATGGTAGAAAATCGGAAAAACCCGTTAAAAATGGCACGAATCCTGGGCATCTCTCTGGCCTGGAAATTAATTTGGGGCCGGTTGGCCATTCCGGTTATTGAAAAGCGGTTTTATGATATGACTGGCATTCGGGGAAAGGCTATTATCTCCAATTTTGCTGAGGTAGGTGTAGATGTAGACAAGCCCAGTGATTTGGAACTGGCTCAGAAGTACTTAAAAGAGGTATCATTCTAACTCCGGGTTATAAAAAAGAAGCGCGGTTCGCTTCTTTTTTTTCCGGCTCTGTATAACTTTTTTAAATATTTTTAAAAAGTTTGTGAAAAGTTGTTCACATACAGGTTATAATACGGATATTATATCTTTTGAATTTCTTTATGCACCAAATGTAGATAATATTAATATGGTAGATATAATAACTGTAAATAAAATTACAAAAAAGAGAAGTGGTAAAAAGAATGGCTAAATACTCTGCTGTTATTCTGGCAGCCGGTAAAGGGGTCAGGATGAAATCCGACCTGCCTAAAATATTACACCGGGCGGGTGGATATCCATTAGCTGCTCATGTGGTTCATGCGGTTAAAGAAGCTGGTATCGAAGATATTGTTATGGTAGTTGGACATGGTCGGGAACAGGTTGAAAAATATTTCTCTGCAGATAACCTGGTTTTTGTTACGCAGGAACAGCAATTAGGTACCGGACATGCTTTGATGCAGGCGGCTGACAGCATTGACCCTGACAGCACCATGCTGGTACTGGCAGGTGATATCCCGTTGATCCAGTCCTCAACTATAAAAGCCTTAATTAATTATCATGAAGAGAAGCAAGCCGGTGCTACCGTGTTATCTACCTGTCTGGATGATCCTTTTGGTTATGGACGTATAGTACGGGGCCCCGGAGGAAACCTGTTGAAAATTGTAGAGGAAAAGGATTGCAACCCACAGGAAAAATTGATTGAAGAAATTAACTCGGGTATTTATCTGTTCCAGGCAGGAAAAGTATTTGCAGCCCTTTCCGGTTTACAGTCAGCTAACGCCCAGGGGGAATACTATTTAACGGATGTTTTGGAAATACTGGCCGATCAGGGACAGATTGTGCAGGTAATGCTGACTGACTCCAGTGAAGATATTTATGGGGTAAACAATCGCGTACAGCTGGCTCAGGTAGAAAAAATTCTGCGCCGGCGTAAAAATGAATCTTTGATGCTGGAAGGGGTAACCATAATAGATCCGGATAGCACTTTTATAGATTATACAGTTACGATTGGCGCTGACACTGTAATCTTCCCGTTTACGATAATTACGGGTGATACCAGGATAGGCAGCCATTGTGAAATAGGACCCTCTACTTATATAAATGATACCATTATTGGAAATGAAACTACGGTAGAGCAATCCCGTATTAAAGAGGCTGTTATCGGTAATCTATGCACCATTGGGCCTTTTGCCTATCTAAGACCCGGTGCAAATTTAGCCGATAAGGTTAAAGTAGGAGACTTTGTAGAAATCAAAAATTCCAATATTGGCGTGAATAGCAAAATTCCGCACCTTAGTTATGTAGGAGATGCTGAGGTAGGTGAGTCAGTTAATATTGGTGCCGGTACCATTACCTGTAATTATGATGGCAAAAATAAATATCATACGGTTTTGGAAGACGGGGTGTTTATTGGCAGCAATACTAATCTGGTGGCGCCGGTTACTATTGGAAAGGGTTCAATTACCGGTGCAGGTTCCACTATTACCCGGGATGTCCCAGCTAATTCTTTGGCAGTTGAGCGGGCGGTACAAAAAGTAGTCCCCGATCGAAATAAAAGAGATTAATACTTTAGGAGGGTTATACCATGAAAGCGTCCAGATGGAGGATGAAATTATTCACAGCTAATGCCAACCCGCAGTTAGCAGCTGAAATAGCCAGTTACCTGGGTATACCGGTTGGTGATGCCAAGGTAGGGAGATTTTCCGATGGAGAAATCAGCTGTGTAATTGATGAAAGTGTTCGCGGGGTTGATGTTTTTGTGGTACAGCCGACCTGTCCGCCGGTTAATGAAAACCTCATGGAACTTTTAATTATGATTGATGCTTTTCGGCGGGCCTCAGCCTCCCGAATTAACGCCGTTATACCCTATTACGGATATGGTCGTCAGGATCGTAAAACCCGGGCCAGAGACCCGATCACAGCCAAGCTGATATCCAACTTGATAGTTGAAGCCGGGGCACATCGTGTGGTAGCGGTAGACTTGCATGCTACCCAGATACAAGGATTCTTTGATATCCCGGTTGATCATCTGCCTGGGGTACCTACGATCGCAGAATATTTTAAAAAACAGGGTCTGGTAAATAAGGCGGTAGTTTTATCTCCGGATGTAGGTGGGGTTACGCGGGCCAGGAATCTGGCGGCTCAGCTGGAGAGCCCTTTGGCCATTGTTGATAAAAGACGGCCGGCACCAAATGTTTCTGAAATCATGAATGTAATCGGCGATGTAAAAGGCAAACCGGTTATCATCATTGATGATATTATTGATACAGCCGGAACCCTTTGTACAGCAGCGGAAGTTATGATGGAAAAAGGTGCTACCGCAGTATACGGATGCTGTACTCATCCGGTCTTCTCCGGGCCGGCATTTGAAAGACTGGCCAAAGCGCCTTTCAAAGAAATTGTTATCACCAACACCATTCCGATACCAGAAGGCAAAAAGCTGCCCAATATGACGGTTTTATCAGTTGCACCGCTGGTCGGTGAAGCTATTTTACGTATCCACGAGGACTTATCGGTCAGCAAATTATTTGAAGCATAACCGCTATTTGGACAACTCTTCGCTTTACTGATAATATTATAAGGTAAACCTAAGTGTATGGCTAAGATGTAAATAAGTAAGGAGTTGATAATATGGTACTAGCACAGGCACTTACGGCAACCAGGAGAGAGCTGAAGACCAAAGGCTATCTCAATGAGTTGAAGCGCGGAGGCAGGATTCCGGGAGTAATTTATGGTCAGGCGGTAGAGCCTTTCACTATTAGTCTTGATAGCAAAGAATCCCAGCGGATTTTTAACCATCATGGCTATCGGGGATTATTCTCTCTGCAGATTGAGGGAGAAACCAAGCCTCGTATGGTACTGATAAGAGATATTCAGCGTCAACCAATTAGTCAACAGGTAACGCATATTGATTTTTTATTGGTTAATATGAAAGAGACCATTACCAGTCTGGTTGCGGTTCAGATTCTTGGTGAAGAAGAAGTGACCAAACGGGGTGGAGTTGTTCAGACCGGGGCCAAGGAAGTTGAAGTGAGCTGTCTTCCGGCCAATATCCCGGAAAGTTTTGTTTGCGATATCAGCAACCTGGAAGTAGGCGATAAGCTGGTGGTAGCTGATCTGGTTGTAGATCCGGAGGTTGAGATACTTACTGATCCGGAAACCATGCTGGCAGCGGTACTGGCACCGTCCAGAGCAGCTGTTGAAGAAGAGACTGCAGATGGAGAAGGAGAAGAAGCAGCAACGGTTGAAGAATAGTTTAGCAAAGCGGCCCCGGGTCTACCGGGGCTTTGTTATGGGGAAATGAGAACCGGTATCAGTTAAAATTTCCAGGGGGAAAGATGATGAAACTCATCGTAGGTCTGGGTAATCCCGGCAAAAAATATCATAATACCCGTCATAATGTCGGATTTCGGGTGGTAGAGGAATTAGCCCGCCGTCATAAAGTAGAACGGGAAGAAAGCAAATATGACGCCATAATTGGCCATATCAGAATAGGCAGTGAAAAAGTATTAATAATTAAACCGCTGACTTATATGAATCTCAGCGGACGTTCGGTACAATCGTTATTGGCCTATTATAAACTGGGACTGGAGGATTTGCTGGTAATCTATGATGATATGGATTTACCTGCCGGAACCCTGCGGGTAAGGGCCGAAGGCGGAGCCGGCGGCCATAAAGGAGTAACCTCCATTATAGAAAGACTGGGAGGACGAAGTTTTGCCCGCTTGCGGCTGGGCATTGGACGACCCGAAGATGAAACCATAGATTGGGTACTGGGCAAATTTACTGCCCACGAACAGGCGATAATGGATCAGACCATAGACCGGGCTGCCGATGCTGCTGAATGCTGGGTACAACATGGCATAGACCGCACCATGAATGAATACAATTCCAAAAGTGAGGCCTGAGGATAAGCCCAAATAGACCTAAGCTTAATTCTAATGGACGCAGGTTACGCGGATTACGCAGATTATCGCGGATTATTTATAATTAAATATTTAGTCAAATAATTCATGGTAAGCTCGGTTAGAATATTAAAAAACTGATAAGACTTACTTATAACCAGAATCTTACTAGCCATAAATATATTATTGGCCATTATAATTAAATAAAAAACAGCGTAAATCTGTGTCTTTCAGCGTAATCTGCGTCTATTAACTAGTATATTTGCCCTCGATTAAGGCTAAATTATGAAAAAGGACAAGGGGGCAATGCAGTGAAGGTTTATCATATATGTGAAATCTGTCAGCAGATATTTGACCTTTCCGAGGTGCCCGGACAGGAAGG
>JAAYBS010000160.1 GCA_012718855.1 Syntrophomonadaceae bacterium | reverse complement strand
GGCTTTAATAATCGCATTGATGTTTGTGTTCAGTATGTTTCCGGGATATGGCATGGCTGAGGATATTCAACCATCCGCCAGTTTAATGGAAACAGCGAATCCGCCGTTAGATATCGGTGAAGTTTCAGGTAACAATCAGGACGATGGAGAGTCAGATGTAAATCTGCCGGGAACTTTGGAAGACCCGGGTGATATTCCTGGTGAAGATGAGGGAAACTCGGAGGACCCGGGTGATACTTCTGGTAACAATGAGGGAACGCTGGAAGACCCAGGTGATATTCCTGGTGACAATGAGGGAGAAAACCTAGGTAGTCCCATAGTTTCAAATGCTCCGGTGATTCCTGCTCTGACAACCTATACAGTGTCCTATGTGGCAAATGGAACCAGCTTATTGGAAGATAAAGTTGTATCAGATCAGGCCATAGGAACAGTAGTAGTCGAAACAGCAGTTGTAATCGAAGGCTACACACCTAATGAGTCTACTAAATCTTTAACTCTTTCGGAATCTGGAAATATAATTATTTTCTCCTACACTGTAGTTGAAGTTCCACAGGAGATGCCTGCTGTCACCTTAACTGCAATAGTTGAGGAAAATATCGTTACATTATCAGCAGATGCGGGAGTGTTACCTGCCGGGGCAACTCTTTCGGTAAGGCTTCTACCTGAAGAAGAAAAGCTGGATTATCTCAGTGCATTAGAAACTGAACAAGGCGTAACTTTAAACCAGTCGATGGCCTTTGATATTACCTTGCTGGATGAGCAGGGGAATGAAATACAACCAAATGGGGAAGTTACGGTCAGTTTTTCTAATGTTGAATTTGTAGACACAAATGATGAAGTATTAGTTTATCATTTCGAACCCCAAGAGGAGAATGCTCCCAAAGGCAAGTTAGCAAGCAGTCCTCACAAAGGGAAGAAGATTGCTGGCGGATTTAAGATCAGCAACAAGCTAGCAAGGTTATACGGAAAAAAAGTCACGTTTAACACGGAGCACTTTTCGATTTACATTGTTGGCACCAACATTAAGCATGATAACTCTCAGAATCGCTACATAATGAATATTGGTGACACACTGACCATAGAGGAGAGAGACGTTGATACAGGAGGCACTTGGAGTATCACTCCTCGAGGTAGTAGCTGCGCAACCCTTGCTGTTGATTCGTCAAATAGTAGAAAGTGCGCGATTACAGCAGTTGCAACAGGTAATGTAACGGTTCGTTATAGAAAAAGCGGGTGGATTAGTAATACAGATACTTTTTTTTACATTCAAATTGCTCTACTTGATAGCCATGATACCCTTACACCGGCTGTGGTAACACTCGGTAATGAAAACGCCGGGGAAGTAACAGCCAGCAAGACGGCTAAATGGATTGATGAAGAAAATCGCATTGCAGAGATCGAGTTTAGCGTAAAAGGCGTACCTCTTACTTCTGCTTCTGATGTGATTTTAGTCATGGATGTTTCGGGCAGTATGTCCGACAGAATAGCTACAGCCAAACAAGCCAGTAATAAATTCATTGACGAGCTACTGGGTGATAGCAATCCTGCTAATAACCGGGTAGCATTTATTCCGTTCAGTCATGGTTCAGAAAAAGGAGGAGCAAGTGATACTGAAGTTGCTGCTGCTACTAAAGGCAGCTTGAACTTCTCCTACGATATTGATCTTCTAAAAAAACATGTAAGATCAACAGAAGCAAACGGAGGCACGAATTATACCGCGGCATTGCAGAAGGCCATTAATTATGCAGCCAGCAGATCTGTAAATGAACAATCCAGGCCTTTGAATATAGTGTTTATGTCTGATGGTGCGCCGGGCTTAAGTGGCGAATCGCCAAATGATCCAAACTGGAATGGCATCAACCAGGCAGACACATTAAGAGGATCAGCTTATAATGCCACTATCTATACGGTTGGTATTCAACTGGCTGATGGAAGCAGTGGAGTTAGCGCCTTAAAAAATATATCCAGTTCAGATAGCAATGGTGAAGAGCTTTATAAATCAGTATCGAATATGACTGATTTAGAGCCAATTCTGCAAACAATTGCCGGGCAAATAGTCAACGCAGGTACTGAAGCTGTTATTAGGGATGTAATATCTGACAAATTCGATTACTACAGCACTTCCCCGTACACAAGTGACGGAACATATAACGCAGCGGATAAATCGGTCACCATTGATGTAGGGGACATAACACAAGATGCAAAGACATATAAAATATATGTCCAGCTGAAAGGCCAGTATTGGAACACGAATGGTTCTTATCCAACTAATAACAGTGTGTTGTTTACTTATACAGATATTGATGGAGATCCTGCGGAAAATAATGATCTGGGCGACCCAGAAGTCGAGGTAGCAGTTGAAAGCTATACGGTAAGCTTTGCAGCCGGAGCCAATGGCAGTCTGACCGGAGCTACCAGCTTTGCAAACATCCTGACCGGAACTGCCTGGGCTGATGCGGTAACCGTACCTACCCCGGTAGCTGCCCTGGGATACAAATTTGACAGCTGGAGTGCAGACTTCCCGAGTAATG
>JAAYBS010000159.1 GCA_012718855.1 Syntrophomonadaceae bacterium | reverse complement strand
CTGACATGCAGTCAACTGGATTTCTATTGGATCAACCAGAGGACGCAGAGCATCACTCAACTTGATCAGGTAGGACTTATGTGCTTCGCTTGCTCGTAAGGCAGCTTCAGTGCGCTTACGCATTAACCGGTAAAAGTTATCTTCCGGTTGGAAACATTCCTGTGACTTCAATAATCACAAGGCTCAGATTTGGGCTTCAGGAGAAAGCATTAGTAACTTTTTTGAATGGATCCAGCAAGGAAATCGATATCAAAAGACATTGAACAGTATGTATCTGAATCAGGAAACCCCGAGAACCACAAAGAGGTTCTTCTGGTCGATATTGAAACTTCGGTGCTGGCTGATTTCAAATATGTAAGACTGGTAGATACTCCGGGTATTGGCAGCGTTTGGAGGCACAATACAGAGACAACCACCGGATGGTTCCCGGAAACCGGGGGAGTGCTTTTTCTAATCAGTGCGGATAAGCCTGTATCAGAAGGCGAATTAAACCTTTTACAGGAAGTTTATCGCTATTCTCCGGAAATATTTATTGTAATAACCAAGACTGATCTGTTCAGCGAAGCAAAAATCAAGGAGATCGAGTCGTTCACTGCTGAAGTGGTTAGACGAACTTTTGACCACGATTTTCCTATACTACGATACTCGGCTATTCAGGATGTAGCTCAACATAATAGAGAGATTAAAAATAGAATTTTACCTCTTCTCCTGAACCGGGATAAAGTCTTTGCCCAAATACTGCGGCACAAAATAGCAACACTGGTAGAGAGTTGCCTTTCTTATCTGGAGGTGGCCTGCCAGGCATCATTGAAAGTGGAATCAGAGAAAGCCAAACTTAAAAAGTGGTTTTGGGAGAGCATTTGAACTCAGGTTTTGTACGAAGAGAACTACTGCTGATTATTAACAGTTACAAGGAGAAGACGCGAGAAAGTATTCGCGAATATTTAGATAAATTCAGCAATGATATTGAAGGCCGGCTTACTAGTGAGTATGATGAAGCTTTTGCTGCCTGGCAGGGCAACCTTTATCATGTTACCCGAAAATATGAGGACTGGATAAGACAATCGCTTGATGACCAGCTTAGGGAGATAATGTTGGAAGAAGAAAAAACTTTTGAACTATTAGAGGCCGTGCAGCAGCACCTGTCCTTTTATTTAAAATCCTTCCGGGAGAGAATAAACTCCAATTTAGAACAGGCTTTAGGGGTGAAGATGAAAACCGAGAATTGGGACATCACTTTAACTGAAGTTAGAAAACCAAATATATAGATAAGCCGTTCCTTTGATTTTCATCTAGATATGCTCTGGTTTATATTCCCCATGTTCATTTTTAGGAATATATTTAGAAAATACTTTAAGAACCAAATTTGCAAGGAAGTGGAGAAGAATCTGCATCGTTTAACTTCGGGTCTAACCGAAAGGACTAATAAGGAAATAGATCAATTAATGGCCCAGTCTTTAACCTACATGAATGAAGAATTAGAGGTAATGGAAAAACTGCTTTCAGAAAATCAGGGAGACAGTGAGTATATTTTGGGGCGAATGAAACGGATAAAAGACCTGTATCAATCAGCCTAGCCCGTTTTTATTACCAAAAATGGGCAGGGAGATTTGGCTGTTATGAGCATTGAGACCTACGAGATGCTTAACGGTAAATTTGAACTTTACCGTCATCTTGATGAGGGCAGGGCAGCAGTAAAAGAGGTCTTGCAATGAGTTATTTGACAAGCTTTGTAAAACTTAATTATTATAGTATTTACAGTTAACCAGAAAGTCTGCTTAGCGGTTCGAAAGGTAAGTGAATGCGAGAAGATATTCCTCGATTACAAAGATATTTTTTAAAGCCGATTTCTAAATTCATAAGTGGAAAAATGTTTGGCAGCATACTTTTATTGCTGGCAACGATTTGCGCGTTAGTATGGGCCAATTCACCATATGTGAGCAGTTATTATCACTTATGGAATATAGATATTGTTTTTGGAATTGGGAACTACCAGTTAACCGACACCCTGGGTCACTGGATAAATGACGGACTGATGGTAATCTTCTTTTTCGTGATCGGTTTGGAAATAAAACGAGAATTTCTAGTGGGAGAATTATCTACGGCACAAAAAGCAATAATGCCGATCGTAGCAGCTCTGGGAGGCATGGTAGCACCTGCCCTTATCTATATCGTTTTTAACACTGGCGGAATCGGAGCCGACGGCTGGGGTATTCCTATGGCTACAGATATTGCTTTTGCTCTGGGATGCGTAATGGCTTTAGGCAGGCTGGTACCGCTATCCTTAAAAGTTTTCCTGCTGGCTTTGGCAATAGTTGATGACCTGGGGGCTATCCTGATTATTGCCTTCTTCTACACTGAAGAGTTAAGTCTGATTAGTCTCTTTGCCGGCATTATTATTCTTTCTGTTTCGTGGCTGCTTAATAGAATAGGGGTAAGGCATACCTACCCTTATGCCATACTGGGAATTCTATTGTGGTTAGCGTTTCTGCAATCAGGTATTCACGCCACTATTGCAGGAGTGCTGCTGGCTTTGACAATACCTGCCAAGTCTCATTATGATAAGAACCGCTTCAAGGACGAAACCAGCAGCCTTTTAATGAGCTTCCCCGAAAAAGACTTCAACATAATGCTTGTTGACGAAACCCAAAAGCAAATTGTTAATCAGTTAAAATGCGCAGTGGACAACATCCAAACCCCCCTGCAAAAACTCGAAGATGCTCTTTATCCTTTTGTCTCTTATTTCGTAATACCTCTTTTTGCTCTGGCAAACGCAGGGATAAGTTTTTCAACTGGTGGTGCGGGAGTGGGTTTCTTCAATTCTATTACTATTGGTGTTGCAATGGGCCTTTTCCTGGGTAAACCACTTGGAATAACGTTATTTTCATGGATAGCAGTTAAAGCTGGCATCGCTATGTTACCTGAAGAAGTGCGTTGGAGTCAGATATGGGGTATAGCATATTTGGCTGGTATTGGCTTTACGATGTCGTTGTTTATCACCAATTTGGCATTTGGCGACCCACTACTATTGTATCAAGCTAAAATAGGTATTCTTGTCGCTTCTCTGTTCTCGGCAATTATGGGTATAATTATACTACTGCAGGATCATTTCATACAAAAAAATAAGAAGTCAGCCTGAAGACCGCTTTCTTTATAATATATGATACCAGGAACCGGGATTATTGACTTAATGAAGTCAGTCAGGACAAAAACCCCCGCAGAGCAGTTGCTTGCTCCTGCAGGGGATCTGTATATTTTATGTTTATCTCAATAAATTAATTAGCCGGGTGTATGCTACCATTTATCCTTTCCATACACTTTTGCTTAAAATATTTTTGGCATCTCCAAACTATTCCTGATACATTTTTTGAATTATATCCTCATAGTTTTGAGCGATAACTTTTCTTTTTAGTTTATTACTGGGAGTCATTTCGCCATTTTCAATGGTAAATTGATGATCCAGCAAGGTGAATTTAATTATCTTTTCATGATGGGCCAAATCT
>JAAYBS010000158.1 GCA_012718855.1 Syntrophomonadaceae bacterium | reverse complement strand
TATATCATTGAGAGGGATACGTTATTATGACCTCCAGTCCGGATGCTCAGTTAAATGATAACTTCTTTACTTTTACCATTTCTATGGCCAAACGTATAGTGCCCATTATTATTGGTTGTATGTTGATAAATATTCCCTTCTCGAGTATTTTATGGTCTAATCATCTGCCAATCAGTCATATTCTGGTTGAGTCTATTAGTGTATTTATTGCTCTGCTTTCATTCATTATTATTTGGAACACCTATAATTATCATCCTTTTAATCTGCGCGTTATCGGGTTTGGTTTTCTATTTGTTGCAATTTTTGATATTTTGCATATTTTATCTTTTAACGATATCGAAATTATTTCTAATGGAACAATTGATCTAACCATACGTTACTGGATTATAGGACGCCTGACTGAAGCAGTAGTTCTGTTTTTAGCAATTAATAACTTATATAAGGCTAAAATTTCCCGCTATACCGGTTTATTATATGTGATAGTCATTGCCGCTTTTGTTGCCTATATACTTTTCCGTTTACCCCAAATCATGCCCGTTCTGTTAATAAATAAAGGGATCACTTCATTTAAACTTATTATGGAATACCTTATCATCTTTATTTTCCTGATTTCTTTGCCCTCTTTAAAAAGACAGTTAAATAAGGATAGTATAATCACTAATCATTATTTATTCACTGCTATCATCCTGGCCATCCTTGGAGAATTAAGTTTTACGCTTTATATGGATGTTTATTCCTATTACTTTAGCCTGGGACATTTACTTAAATTGGTTAGCTATTTTTATTTTTACCAGGCAATAGTTGTTGGTTCATTGCACCATCCCTATAATCAATTAAAAATACAAAATAAACAAATTGCCAATATGCTGGATGATGTCCCCGTAGGAATAATTGTCACCAATAAGATGCTGAATATTACTTTTACAAACCAGGAAACTGCTAATATATTGGGTTATGACTCAAATGAATTAATTGGGAAATCACTGGTAGACATAATAGATGACATGTTAACTGAACCGATAAATAGAAAAACTCTACAGTGGTTAAATTCTGAACAGCTTATAAAATTTAGTCCTATTATTGAGATTAAAAATAATTGCAATCAGTATCTTAATATTAAAATTGAACGTAAACAAATGGACGATAATTTTTATATATACCAGTTAACACCGGCTCAAAAGGACCTGGATTTTCAGAATCTGCAGTTACAGGCCCTTACCATTTTAGATTCAGTTCGTGACATGGTCATTGTTACGGATAGAAATCATCGTATTCTTATATGTAATAAATCCTTTGAAAATTTAACTGCATTGTATAGAAAAGATATTCAAGGTTTGATGATGGACGATTTATTATTCATGTTGAAAATAAATCGTCGACCAATTCTTAATGAAGGTCGACTGATTGAATTTAGTTTCAAGCCGGTTAACAGTCTGGATTCAATGGATTTTTTATTAAGTAGAGACTCGATATTAAACCTCAATGGGGATACAATTGGATATGTATATTCGGCTACTGATATAACCCGCGTAAAACAGGAACATCTTAAATTAAGACAACAGGAGAAATTAGCCGTAGTGGGTCAAATGGCTGCCGGTATCATACACGAAATAAAGAATCCGCTTACCACTATAAAAGGTTTTAGTCAGATACTTAAACAAGGCGTCCACAGTATGAATGATGTCCATGAGTTTGCTCGTATTATTGAATCAACTACCGATGAACTGGATAGAATTATAGTTGATTTTCTGTCTTTTGCCCGCCCCCGCACTCCCGTTTACAGCAGAATAAACATAAATGACCTGATAGACTCTATAGTCCCTATTATTGAAGGTACAATTTTTATGCAGGGTGTACAAATTACTTATAGCAAGACTGAAGAAGAGTATTTTATTATTTCTGATGTTAGTCAAATTAAGCAGGTATTGTTTAACCTGATAAAAAATGCGGTCGAAGCAGTTCAGAACACTCCGAACCCACATGTGGAGATATTTACGGGTTACAATGCAGAGTCAGGTTCAGCCATTATCAAGATAAGTGATAATGGCAAAGGAATTGACGAGTTAACATTAAACAATATTGGTACTCCTTTTTTTACTACCAAAGAAAAAGGTACCGGATTAGGACTTAGTATCAGTTATCAAATAATTAAGGAACATAATGGCAAAATAGAAGTAACCAGCTTCCCTGATAAGGGAACCAGTTTTAGCATATATCTTCCCGCCGTATAAACTTTCTCACCCATGTATGGCTCCAATTATGAACCCCTTAAGGTAACTACAATGCCATTGCCGTATCTATGGCAGTATAACCATAATTACATTTAAAAAACAGCTATAGCATCTGCTTTTTATTTTTTGTTTTTAGAATATTAATCTCCCGATTGATACACTCTATTAAAGGTAACTCGAAATATTTATATAAGGAAGGAGTGTTCGTTGTGAATTTAAACCTGATGGAACTACAAAATCTCCGTCATATGATTGGCGCACACGAAACTGCTGAAAAGAAATTAAATTTCTATGCTGAACAATGCAGTGATCCCCAAATCAAGCAGATGTTTCAGCAATCTGCCCAATCTGCCAGTCAGACCAGACAAAAACTTATGTCATTTTTAGGCTAAAGGAGATGAAATAATGAGCAGACATTTACAAGATAAAGAAATGGTAAATGACATTCTTTCCATGGTTAATGGAAGTCTGTCCAACTATGCCAGTGCAATTTCCCAGACCGCCAACCAACAATTGCGGCAAACTCTGCAACAAATTCGTAATTCAGATGAACAATTTCAGTACCAGCTTTTCCAGATGGCTTCCCAGAAAGGGTTTTACATGCCAGCTTCTGCTGCCAGTCAGCAGGAAATTCAACAGGTCAAATCCCAAGTAAGTTCATAATTTAAATAGAGGCTGTCCTGGAAGGATAGCCTCTTAACCCTGTATATTAATCTATCGTGTACATAAACGGTCAAAATATTACCTGCTATTTATTTTTTGAGTTTTTTTCCAAGGTGAAGTTCTGGAACGTGATATTCTTTCGGAAACTGGCTTCATACCTGCTACCGCTTCGTAGACCTCCTCCATATTCTGCATCGGTATTTCCACGTAGGAAGAACGGCTGTGAACTTCTACTTCCCCAATGGAATTGGTATCCAATGAAGTATTATGGGTAATATAATCCACCAATTTACGAATATTCATACCCTGGGCTTTGCCTACCGGTAATTCCACATGTACATAATCTTCATTAGTAGTGGAATTGATTATTTCTTTTTCCGAAAATACTTCTGTTGTTAATTCCAGTCCGCTTTCCAGTAACTCCAGAGCTGCTGCCAGCATATTAACCGGATTATGTCCATCAGCCAATAAGCGGTTAGCCAGATCCAGTGATCTGCTGGCAGGATTTTCTGCTTTTTTCATTAACCGCTTTACCAGTATTTCTTGTTGAGATTTAATGACTGCTTCCTGACCGGGAAGGTCATAATACCTGATTTTCTTGCCAATACGAGCTTCTATTAACCTTAACTGTCTGGTTTGAGATGGTTCCACCAGGGTAAGGGCAATACCTGTTCTGCCCGCTCGGGCAGTCCTGCCAATTCTGTGTACATAGACATCCGGATCTTCAGGAATATCAAAATTAATAACATGTGATACCAGATCAATATCCAAACCCCGGGAGGCCAAATCAGTAGCAATCAATACTTTAAGCTCTCCATTACGGAATCTTTGCATAACCATATCTCGTTCTCTTTGTGACATATCACCATGTAACGCATCTGCAACATATCCGCGATTCCGAAGTCTTACCGCCAGCTCATCAGTCCATTTTTTGGTTCGACAAAACACCAGACATACCGGGGGTTTTTCTACATCCAATATGTTATACAGGGCTTGAACTTTGCGTCCCGATTGTACCCGATAACAACGCTGTTCAACTATGGGAACAGTTATTTGTCCATCATCAATCAGTATTATCTGGGGATCATTCATAAATCTGCGTCCCAAATCCTGTATTTCTTCCGGTAAAGTAGCCGAAAATAGAAAGGTTTGCCGCTCAAGCGGGCACTGAGTTAAAATTTGTTCAATATCGGGCATAAATCCCATATCCAGCATTTCGTCAGCTTCATCCAGAACTAAAAAACGTATCCTGCTGAGATTAATATTACCACGCCGAATATGATCTAGAAGCCTGCCCGGAGTAGCTACCAGTATTTCAGGTTTTTTTGTCAATCCCCGGGTCTGCACTTCTATTGATTGCCCACCATAGACTGCCTGAACATTAATACGCAGCCTCTTACCCAAAAAAGCAATCTCATTACGTACCTGCACCGCTAATTCACGGGTTGGACAGACTACCAGGGCTCTGGTGCCTTCACCGGCTTGCAGCTGGTTAAGAATGGGTATACCGTATGAAGCCGTCTTACCGGTACCGGTTCTGGCCTGCCCCATTATATCATTCCCCTTCATAGCCGGGGGAATAGTTTTTACTTGTATCGGCGTAGGGTTAATAAAACCCTTTTCCCCGATCATATCCAGTAACTCTTTTCTGAGTCCCATTGTTGAAAATTCCAATTCCAGCAAAATTAATCCTCCTTAAATAGAACAACACACGCAGATAATTATACTACATAATTGCTATGACAACCACTATACCACAATAATAGCTAATAGCAGATTAACATTTAACCCTCATGATATAATATAAATATAAGTTTTTTAATATTTAAAGGAGGCGTTTGGCATGTTTACTAAAGACACGCTTATAAAAGATATTCTTCAACAGGCCCCGGGTTCTCAAAGTCTATTAATGGATTTTGGCATACGTTGTCTGGGCTGAAGTGCTTCCTGGATGACACTCGAGCAGGCTGCTCGAGGCAAACAGGTTGATTTGAATAAAGTAATTGAAGAGTTGGAAAAAAGGCGTAAACCTAAGTAAAGATACAAGACGAGGGGACGGTCCCCTCGTCACCTCATTGGCTTATAAAGAGATTTGTTCAGCCACATTTTCAAATTCGGTTAATAGTTTTCCAAAATAGTCCAGGGCTTTATTTACCGGGTCAGGGGTGCATAAATCAACGCCGGCTCTTTTTAATATTTCCAGTGGATAATCAGAGCTGCCGGAACGTAAAAACTCCAGATATCGATCAACCGCCGGTTGCCCCTCAGCCAGTATTTGCGTCTTTAAAGCCGTGGCTGCTGAAAAACCGGTGGCATATTTATAAACATAAAACGCTGAGTAAAAATGCGGAATACGAGCCCATTCCATATTAATCTCATCATCAATTACTACTTCCGGTCCGTAATACAGGACATTTAAATCACGATAAATCTGGCTCAGATTTTCCGCAGTTAATGCTTCTCCCTGCTCTGCCAACTCATGAATTATCTTCTCATACTCTGCAAACATAGTTTGCCGATACAGTGTTCCGCGGAATTGTTCCAGATAATGATTTAACAGATATAATTTTTCCCGTGGATCATTGGAATTTTTCAGCAAATAATCGATAAGCAGCGATTCATTCACGGTCGAAGCCACTTCAGCCACCATAATACTATATTGACTGTATATAAAAGGTTGAGTTTTATTGGAGTAATAACTATGCAAAGCATGTCCCATTTCATGGGCCAATGTAAATACATCATCCAGTTTCTTATCATAATTTAATAACACATAAGGATGGGTATCATAAGTTCCCCAAGAGTAGGCACCCCCGGTTTTTCCACGGTTCTCCAGTACATCGATCCAACTGTTGGTACGCCCCTGCCGTAAGGTTTCAATATAGTTGTCGCCTAAAGGCTGCAAGCCCTGTAAAAGCATTTCCCAGGCCTGATCGTAGGAAATATTGGCCTTGTACTCCTTCACCAGCGGAACGTAGATATCATACATATGCAATTCATCTACTTGCAGCATCTTTTTTCTTATCTGCATATACCGATGAAACTTTTCCAGATGGTTGTGCACCGTCTCGATCAGCTCATTGTACACTTCCACTGATACAAAATCACTATCCAGACTGGATTCGAGAGCACTATTATAATTTCGTGCCCGGGCATAGAATATATCGCGTTTGACACTGGAAGCCAAAGTAACTGCCAGCGTATTTTTCAGGCTGGAATAGGAAGAATATAATCCTTCAAAGGCATCCTGCCTGACTCTGCGGTTATCACTTTCCATAAATCTTCCAAAACGGCCTTTGGTTAACTCAATGTCTTTGCCGTCCTCATCTTTGATATTCGGAAACTTTATATCCGCATTATTAAGCATGGTAAATATATTGCCGGTCGCAGTTGATAAATCAGCAGTAAGAGCCAACAATCTTTCTTCTGCTTCTGATAGTACATGCTCCTGCCGTCGCCATAACTCAGCAAAAAACTGTTTATAAACTTCCAGCTCCGACTGTTGCTGTTTGAAATCATCAAATTGTTGCGGCGTAAAAGCCGTCAACTCCGGGGTAATAAAGGCCGTCAGGCTGTTGACTATTACCCCCAGGCTTTCAGCCCGGTCAAACATAGCCTGATATAGGGAGTTGCTGTTATCCTCATCACGACGCATACGTGCATAGACATATAATTTATCACCGGTGCGCTCCATCTTCTCAATTAACTGCAGAACTTCCAACAAAGAATCAGCAGAATTGGCAACTTTACCCTGAAACTTCTCAACCTGGCCAGCCAGCTCCCGGATTTGCATAAAATCATTTTCCCATTGCTCATCGGTTGTATAAATATCCTCTAATTTCCACTTGTACGCAGGATCAATACTATTACGATCGGGGGTATCATTATTCATTAAAGGCATCCTCCCTGAAAAATTTATTAAGGAATAAGCTATGTAATATAAAACAGTATAGCTAATTTCTTCTGCAATTACAGCCTGTAACGCTGAATAGGATTTAATTCACGCTTCATGGCAATTTCCAACTTGAGCAACAAATTATTTATACCATCATAATCTATAAGGATATTGAATTTTTACATACTAATGCTATCTTAGTATAATATGGTCAATATTACATACTATTATTATGTTAAAGGTCATCAGGAAAGGAGATTGGCTGTGGGGGAAAAGATTAATTATCAGGCTGATGCCAGCGAATATATTGAGCAGTTGCCACGGGGTGCTTTTTTAACGGTAAAATCGGGTGAACAACAAAACACCATGACTATTGGCTGGGGGACTATTGGCTACATGTGGCAGCGTCCCATATTAATAGTTGCTGTCCGATACTCCCGTTTTACGTACGAACTGATTGATAAGGCTGCGGAATTTAGTGTCAGCGCTCCGGTTGATAATCGCTACAATAAAATTCTTGGCAGAGTCGGAACTGAATCGGGCCGGGATATAGATAAATTTAAGGAATATAATATCCCCTTGCAACCGGGCAAAACCATTGATTGTCCGGTAATTTCCGATTGCGGAATAACTTATGAATGCAAAATCATTTATCGTCAACCAATGGACCCGGAGGCCTTAAATCCGGATATTCGTGATAAATTCTATAGCAACCAGGATTATCATGTTATTTATTGGGGAGAAATAACTGCTGTCTATAAAAATAATCTATAATCAGTTGCTTACACCTGATAATCCTGCTCCATCCTCAGGAGTTGGGTTAGCAGGTATAACTGTGCCATCAGTTGTTTGTTCTCCATTGTCTGCAGGTTCAGTTGTGATATCCTTATCTGTATTCAGCCCGGTATCAGGTTTGGAAGGCAAATAGCCTTCCGGGCCATCCAATTCACCTTCTTCAACCGCATCCGTCTCTTCTGACGTTTCTGAAGGTATTTCTTCCTCCAGCAATTCATTAGTTACCGGTTCGCTATAATAAGTTTGGTGTGGCGGGTCCTGAGCGACCGGATAAGTTTTACCCGCGAAAAGGTCATCAATAATGCCCCGGGCAATATCCGCATCCGCTTGCCAGTAACTGGCGCCACTACCCGGTTCAGTGTAGGGATAACCGGGTAAAGTCTGTGTAGTTATTTTAGCCGCATCAAAATCACGGGCTACCTTTACCATAAAAGCCATATCGGACATGGGTATATTGGTTTTAACATGTTTACTCAATTCCGGTAATAATTGCGGCAATTTAAGCACGGTGCTGCCTTGAAATACCTCCCTGGCCATGGCATTAACAAACTTCTGTTGGCGAACTGTCCGTCCTATATCAGCAGTAGGCCCTCCCCGATAACGAACATAGCGCAGTGCATCGGCCCCATTCAAATGTTGAGTGCCTTTGGAAAGATTAATACTAAGTTTAGGGTTGGGGTCATAATGATACATATTGGATTCCACATTAATATCGACCCCGCCAAGAATATCAATGATTTTTTCAAAACCGCTAAAATTAGTTATTAAATAATAATTGATCCGGGTTCCCAGTAAATCCCCTGCTACCTTGCAGGCAGCTTCCGGACCATTTACTGCATTAACACTGTTAATTTTATCAAATCTGCCCGAAGGAACTTTTACTCTGGTATCACGGGGAATCCATACCATTACCACCTGACGGGTTTTTCTATCAATGCTGACTACTATCATGGTATCACTGCGGGAATTCTCCTCAGCATTGCGGGCATCTACTCCCATAACCAGAACATTAACCGGTTTACCACGGGTTAAGTTTCCTTCTACGGAAGGATTAAAAATGCTTCCCAGTTTATCCCCCATAAATCTTCCTATCAAAAAAGTAGCTATAAAAATGAAAATAATTATAACTATTCCCTTTTTATTCTTAAAGCTCTCCATATTCGCTGCTCCATTCCTGTTGAATTGACCGCACTAATTTTAACAGGCTTAATAAAAACTGTCTATAAATTTATAGCTACTTCAAAATCGTTTCTACATACTTATTTTATGCTCAATTACCTCCAATAACTTGTTAACCCCCTGACCAGTTCGGGCTGATACCTTTGCCGGTATTTCCCGGTCATCTTCCAGATCATTGGTATCATCCAGGTTATCCATTTTGTTAAACACCAAAATCATATCTTCACGGTTCGCGCCCAGCTCTTCCAAAACTTCCACCCCTACTGCCAATTTATCCATATATAACGGATCACTGCGATCCACTACATGCAATATCAGATCGGCATTGGTTGCTTCCTGCAGCGTGGAACGAAATGCTGCTACCAGATGATGGGGCAATTGTTGAATAAAACCAACTGTATCAGTGATCAGCACCTCCATACCGGAAGGCAATTTAATCTTGCGGGTAGTTGTATCCAGAGTTTGAAACATTCTGCTATCAGCTTCTACCTGATTGGCTCCGCTAAAATGCGCCCTATTGCATAATCGGTTAAATAAAGTTGATTTGCCGGCATTAGTGTATCCCACAATAGAAACGGTCTTTATGCCGGAACGCTGGCGTCTTTTATACTGTAACTGTCGGGTTTTATCCGCTTTTTCCAGCTGAAGACTGATATCCTTAATTCGATTTCTTATATAACGGCGGTCCATTTCCAGTTTTTGTTCCCCGGCCCCGCGAGTTCCAATACCGGCTCCTAACCGGCTTAATGCTCTGCCTTTACCGGTTAATCTGGGTAATTGATACTTTAGTCTGGCCAGTTCCACCTGCAATTTGCCTTCGCTGCTAAGCGCCCGCTGAGCAAAAATATCCAAAATTAACATAGTACGGTCAATTATCTTGATCGGTAAAACTTCTTCCAGATTACGCAACTGTACCGGACTAAGTTCATTATCAAAAATCACCAAATCCGGCTCTAATTCCTCTATTAAATGATCAAGTTCCTCCAATTTGCCTTTGCCGATATAAGTGGCTCCCTGTGGCCTGACCCGGTTTTGAATTAAAGTAGCTACCACCTCAGCCCCGGCTGCCTCCGCTAACCCAATCAGTTCCTCCAAGGCACTGCCGGCATCTATTTTGTTTCCGGTTTGAACCGCTACAATTATGGCTCTTTCTTTATCCATATAATGCCTGTCCTTTCTTTAAGCATTGTGATTGGTTAGATCATTGGATTGAGATACTAAATCATGTAAGTGTTCAGCCTGGTCAGCCCAGTCCTGATACAAAACCTGTAACCTGGTTTCAATTTCCTGCAACTCAGTGCTTAGAATGGGTACTATATTCATATCAGCAAATACAGTTTCATCACTTAACTGTTCGTGTAGTTGGTCTTGTCTTTGCTCCAATATTTGAATATCTTTTTCCAGCTGTTCCAGTTCCTTTTCCATTCTACGCTGGATCCGCTGTTCTTCTTTCTTCTGCAAGCGAAATTGTTGGGCATTACTTCGAGAGTCAGTATTTTTATTTTGAGCTTCAACCGGCTTCTGCCAGACTAAATTAACCTGATTATCACTATAGTTTCCTAAATAAGTCTTTAATCCCTCTTCACCTATTACTGCAATATTCATAGCAATCCGGTCAATAAAATAACGGTCATGGGAAACAAATAGAATAGTGCCTGGGTAATTAATCAACATCGACTCTACAGTCTCCCGACTATCAATATCCAGATGGTTGGTAGGCTCATCGAGAATAAGAAAATTGGGCCGGGATAAATAAAGTTTCAACAAAGCCAGACGACTTTTCTCGCCCCCGCTCAAATGGGCAACTTTTTTATAAACATCATCACCGTGAAATAACATCCTGCCCAACACATTACGAGCTTCCCCGACTGTAATATCAGTTGAATAAATGATTTCATCCAATACACTGTTGTCTGGATTCAGTGATTCGTGATGTTGAGAGAAATATCCGATTGTAACCCGACTGCCTATTTTTACGGAACCGAAATCTGCTGATAAATTACCCATAATTATATTCAGCAAAGTAGATTTCCCGCTCCCGTTGGTCCCCAGCAATGCCAGACGTTCACCTTGACGCACTAATAAATTTAAATGTCTGAATAATTGGTTTTGATCAAATGACTTGCTCAAATTATCAATTACTAAAACCTCATCACCGGAAGTCTCTTTTAATTGGAAAGTCCATGAACCTATGGTTTTATCGTCATTGATATTTTCCAGACGTTCCAACCGGTCAAGCTGCAACTGTCTTCCCCGGGCTTGTTTTGCCTTGATTCCGGCCCGAAAACGGCGAATATATTCCTCCTGACAGGCAATCTCCTGTTGCTGCTTCTCATAGCTTCTTCGTTGGGATACGTCCTCGACCGCCCGCAGTTCAAGCATTTTAGAATAATTACCCGGATATGATTTTACCTGTCCCTGTTTTAAGTCCAGAATACGTGTAGTAACCTGATCCAAAAACCGCCGGTCATGAGCAACTACCAATATGGTTCCCCGATAAGCACATAAAAAGCTCTCCAGCCATTCTACCGATCCTATATCCAGATGATTAGTCGGCTCATCCAACAGCAAAACTTCAGGCTCAAATGCCAATAATCGGGCCAAATTTAAACGGGTTAACTCCCCTCCACTGAAACTGCTAATCCTACGGGACATCATATCTAAAGAAAAACCTAATCCAATTAATATTTTCCGGGCTTTTGCCTCACAGGCATAACCATCAGCCCGCTCATAAGCCTCAATTACATCAGCATAACGCTGCAATAAACCGTCAACATCTTTTCCCCCAAGAGCAATTTGTTGCTGCAATTGCTGCATTTGTTCCCGCATCAAAATAATAGGAGCAAAGCTCTGCATTACTGCATCCCATACGCTGATATCCTCATTTAAATCGGGTAATTGTTCCAAATAACCGGCCCTGATACCTGTGGATAAAGTAACCTCTCCCAGGTCAGGCACTAATTGCCCGGCTATACACTTAAGCAAGGTACTTTTTCCGGAACCATTGGCACCAACCAATCCTACTTTGTCTCCCTGGTTGAGCGTAAACTGAACCTCGCTGAATAAAGTATGTTCTCCGAAAGTTTTCTTTAAATTGTTAACCTGTAACACAATCATTTTTTCACCGTAATTTTCAATAATAATACTATCCTAAGCCTTATTCATTATAATTGACATCCTTTCCAGCGTAAATAAAGGTTATTATGAGCACCATCTTCTCAAATCCTGCCTGCATCTATATTTTTAGGTGTAACTTTGCAGTTAAAAATCAATACTAATACAAAATTGTAATTTGGAGTTGACATTGAATTGACTGTACAGGCATGGCGAAATTTTCAACCGGGACGATGGATACAGGAAATAGATGTACGGGACTTTATTCAAAAAAACTATTCCCCTTATGATGGTGATGAAACTTTTCTCAGTGACTGCAGCGAAAAGACTAAACATCTTTGGCAGATCTGCCGGGAATTGCTGACCCGAGAGCGCGAATCCGGGGGAGTATTATCAGTAGACCCTGATATACCGCTTAATATAACCAGTCATCCCCCCGGTTATATCGACCGCGATCTGGAAGTAATCGTTGGTCTGCAAACTGCTGCTCCTCTGGAAAGAGGGATTCAGGTATATGGCGGCTTGCGTCATGCCATTCGTGCCTGTGAAGCCTATGGTTATGAATTAAATCCTACTATAAGAGATTTTTTTGAAAAGCATCGACGTACGCATAATGAAGGGGTATTTACTGCCTACACTCCGGAAATGAAATTAGCCAGAAAAGCAGGAATTATAACTGGTCTGCCTGACTCATACGGCAGAGGAAGAATTATTGGTGATTACCGGCGGGTAAGTCTTTACGGTGTAAACCGGTTAATCGAAGCCAAAGAACTTGACCGGGAACAATTAATCCGTACCATGTCTGATGATAATATTCGTCTGCGCGAAGAGTTATTTGATCAGATTGAAGCCCTCAAAGAATTAAAAACCATGGCTAAAAGCTATGGATATGACCTTTCCCGTCCGGCAGAAAATGCCCATGAGGCGGTACAATGGCTGTACTTTGCCTATTTGGCTTCCATAAAAGAGCAAAATGGTGCCGCTATGAGCCTGGGCCGCATAGCTACTTTCCTGGATATATATATGGAACGGGATTTAACAGAAGGTACTATCAATGAAATGCAAGCCCAGGAACTTATCGACCAGTTGGTAATAAAATTACGTCTGGTCCGACATTTACGTACTCCAGAATATAGTGATCTATTTGCCGGAGACCCCAACTGGGTGACCGAAGCCATTGGCGGCGCAGGAATTGACGGGCGCCACCTGGTAACTAAAAACAGCTATCGGGTTCTGCATACCCTGACTAATTTAGGAGCTTCCCCGGAACCTAATATGACTATATTATGGTCAAAACATCTTCCCCTGCCCTTTCAGCAATATTGTGCCCGCCTTTCTATAAAAACCAGTGCCCTGCAGTATGAAAACGATGACCTTATGCGTCCCTGGTTCGGTGATGATTATGCTATTGCCTGTTGCGTATCCGCCATGCGTCTGGGAAGTGAAAGTCAATACTTTGGAGCACGATGCAACCTGGCTAAATTGCTTCTTTATGCTTTAAACGGTGGTCAGGATGAAATAACCGGCCAGCAGGTGGGGCCAAATACTCCGGTTTATGAGGGGGAATATCTTGAATACGATCAGGTAATGGAACTGTTGCAAAAACACCTGGAATGGTTAACTGAACTATATGTTAATACCATGAACCTCATTCACTATATGCATGACCGCTATTCATATGAAAAGATGCAACTGGCCCTTCATGATACGCATCTTAAGCACTATATAGCGTTTGGGATCGCTGGACTTTCCGTAATAGCAGACTCTTTAAGTGCTATCAAATACGCCCGGGTTAAACCAATAAAAGACGAACGGGGTATAATTGTTGATTTTGAACTGGAAGGTATTTATCCCAAGTTTGGTAATGATGATAACCGGGTGGATGAAATAGCTGTGGAACTGGTAAAAAACTTTATAACGCTTCTGGAAAAACACCCCGCCTACAAAGGAGCCGTTCATACCCTTTCCATTCTGACCATTACCTCAAATGTAATGTACGGACATCATACCGGGGCTACTCCGGATGGACGCAAAACCGGCCAGCCACTAGCTCCCGGTGCCAATCCTTTACATGGGCGTGAGGAAAAAGGTGCTATTGCCGCGGCCAACTCAGTGGCCAAACTTCCTTACAGCCATGCCCTGGACGGCATATCCTATACTTTTTCCATAGTGCCATCTGCACTGGGTAAGAATGAAACCGAACAAACGGATAACCTGGTAGCTTTCCTGAAAGGCTACTTTTCCCAGGAGGCTCACCATATTAATGTAAATGTAATTAACATCGATACCTTGCGGGCAGCCATGGAAAACCCGCAGGCCTATCCGGACTTGACTATTCGTGTTTCCGGCTATGCAGTTCATTTTATTAAATTAAGCCGCGAACAACAGGAAGAAATCATAGCCCGTACCTTCTATCAAAGGTTGTAGCTTATGAAAGGCAGAGTTCATTCTATTGACACCTTCAGTACCCTTGATGGTCCCGGTATACGAACGGTAATATTTATGCAGGGCTGTGCCCTGCACTGTAAATACTGTCATAATCCGGACACCTGGGACTGTGAAAGTAAAATTGCCCGTGAATATACCGTTAACGAAATTATGCAGTTATTGCAGCGCAGTCAGCCCTACTTTATAGGTTCGGGAGGCGGAGTAACCTTTTCCGGAGGTGAACCGCTGCTGCAGGCTGAATTTATCCGTGAGGTATTTACTTTTTGTCGTGAGGAGAAGATTAATACGGCCATTGATTCTTCACTTTATATCAGTTCCGAAAAACTTCGTCTGGTCTTACCCTACACCGACCTGGTTCTGGCTGATATCAAACATATGGAAAATACCCTGAGCCGTTTTATCACCGGTGCTGGAAACAGCGCGAACCTGCGTAATCTGGAATTAATAAACCGTGAAGGTATACCGGTATGGATACGCTATGTAATTGTACCAGGTATAACTGACCAGCCTGAACATTTGCAGGCTATGGCAACTCTGGCCGGCAGTCTTTCCAGTGTAAATAGAATTGATCTCCTGCCCTATCATGCCCTGGGAGCTCATAAGTGGGAACTATTAGGGTTGGATTATGAACTGGCAGACATTGATCCCCCGTCACCCGAGCAAATGAAAAGTTTACGGCAACTGGTGGCTGCTGCCAGTCACAAACCGGTCTATTAAACGTAAACCCTTCGCGCGGAGGCTAAAAGCCGCCGCTACGATTTTGTCATCCTGAGCTTTTATTTGTCATCCTGAGCGCAGCGAAGGATCTGGCAAAGCAGTCAGGCAACATAGAGTAAGGAGATCCTTCGTCGCCTCCAGCTCCTCAGGATGACATTATGATACTTTTCAGCAGTCTCGAATCTTTCCCCCTAACCCCTCACATTTTTCAATTTTAATCTGCCCCAGTCAGAATAATAATGTTAATATGGTAGACATAGGATTATAAATTCAACCATGGTAAATATAATAGAACTCGGGAAAGTTTATCCAGTATTATTGCGTATTTAAAGGCAAGGTGAATTCAAAGGAGGTAACACTGTGAAAAAATCATTTTTATCTTTTGTCGTTATGGCAGCTTTTTTAATCAGTATGGTTTTTGCCCAACCTATGGCCGCGACAGCTGATGCCATCAGTTTTACTGATGTAAAAAATCATTGGGCAATTACCTATATTAATAATCTTACTAATTTAGGCTATCTCAAAGGTTATCCTGATAAAACTTTTAAACCGGATAACAACATGACCCGGGCTGAGTTTACCACGGCACTGATTAACTGTATGGAAATTTCTTTGCCCGCTACCGGCAATAGTTTTGCTGATACCGGCACTCATTGGGGTAAGAAATACATAGAGGCTGCTGTTAAACAAGGTATTTTGGAAGTTGATGAATACCCGCAGGGATTATTTAAACCGGACAGTACTATTAAACGCAGTGAAGCTGCCGCCATGCTGGTACGCGCTCTGGGCAAGGCTCCTGATGAGGGTAAACTGGTATTTACAGATGCAGATCAGGTGGAAAGAAGTATGTATCGTGACTACATAAAAACTGCCTATGATATAGGCTTGATTTCAGGTTTTCCCGACGGTACTTTTGCACCATTTCGCGATATGACCCGTGCCCAGGTATGTACCGTACTGACAAAATTTCTTGATCAGTATGATGGAACTGCACCTGTTCCACCTGTAGTCACACCAGCTACTGGCCCTATAAAGACGGTAACCATTGCTGATAAATCTTATACGGTAGGACAGAACATAATCACAATCAAGTATGGTTTTTCAGACATAAAAGTCGTTTCGATGTCCGTATTAAATGATGCATTACAGGTTAATGGTTCGTATGTTTTTGCCCTTAACAGCACAGCTAATAACCCGGATATAGTAGTAGGTAACACTCGTTATGTAGTAAGTAAAATGGTTGCCAGCGGAGATAAACTTTTAGTTTATTCCGATGTATATAAAATAAATATGTTCGATGTCGGCGCTCACCGTTACAATAGTGATTTTGTCAAGTTATATATCAACTCATCCAATAAGGAAAATTATCTTTCTGACATGGAAATACTTGATGCCACTACAGTTCGTATTAACAAGCAAACCTATGACCTGAGCAAGGATAAAATTACCATAGATGTTCAGAATACATTCTATGACATTACCAAAATTACATTTACCGACGGAGATATAATTCCTCAACTCACCAAAACTGATCCGGTAGTATTCAAAGGGTTATATATCACTGATATTGCCGCAATCTTTGTTGGAACTAAAACTCTGGATTTGAGCAAGATTACACGGATTGATTTCATTATTGATGGCCAGAGATACATTTCCTCGGAAGTAACCATAGATGCATCGGCCAATTTCACTATTAACCGTCAGGTTTTCTCCCCTGATAAGGTTACCATGGTGATTGATGATATGTACTACACTATAAGTCATGTGCAGGTGCTCGAAGGTAAATTTGTTTTCTATATGCAGGAAACCACTGCCACCGACTATGTAATTTTTAATGGTGTTTATCGCGATTATGCCGAAATTAAAATACTAAAGGATTCAGTTGTCTACGATATGGACCGTGTAGTTGTCATTGAGCTGAATGTACTGCGTATTGGAGGTAAACAATACACCCTGGACAACACCATAAAATGTCGGGTTGATGGTAAGTTATGGGATATAACCAGTGTTGACTGGGATGCAAAACGCCAGGTAACTATTATTAAAGCTACTGAATCTAAAACCGGAACGCTGTTAAACCAGCCTTCCAAATATGTTTTCTTTGATGACCGCAGTCGCAATATAAAAGATGGAGCAGATAGCACAGTTACTATCTATGCAAATCGTAAATGGATTACCTTTGACCAGATATTAATCCCCGATCCAACCACCTTTAGCTATAATGGTAATAATTATAATTTAATCGGCTCGTCAGTGCGTATTGACCGAAACGAATATGAAATTTACGATACTGCCTGGCAGGGACGAGATAAGATTATGAATATTTACCTGCAATAAACCTCAAACAATTATTAAGGAGTACTTGCCTTAATCGACAGGTACTCCTTATTTTATTATTGGTATTTAAAGCGAACCCTTGCCACCCTCCGGCAACTAAACTATACTGTTTCTGTATCATTATAGAAGCCAGATAGCAGCTTGTGGGGGCGTGGCTCAGCTGGGAGAGCACCTCGTTCGCAACGAGGGGGTCAGGGGTTCGAATCCCCTCGTCTCCACCATTAATAGCGAGTGCATGCAGGAGCATATATCCGGAGCATTAATGTCTTATCATAATTGTGATCAAATTATAAAAGCCCCAAGGCCGTCCCCGACCTCAGGGGCTTATTATTTGGCTGTTTTAGAACCTGATAATGGATTTTGAATTTATAACCTTTAAAGCTTTTATTAAATGTTATTATTTATAAGAAGATTACCCCAACCAACCGAAAGTTTGGCGCCCTGGTGATTAACCTTAACCGGCAGGTCAGAATAGTTTTGAGCAATATGGGTATTGGACAGCTTAACCATGGATTTGCTGCCTTCCTGGGGATAAATCTTAAAGGTTGGGTCAACTGCAATCCACCCCATGTCCTTTACATAAACTTCTGCCCAGGCATGACGATAACCTTGCAGGGAAACTGACTGACTGTTGCTATTCCAGCTGGCACCAGTCAGTTTAGGATCAGCAAAGCCATTAACCTGACGGGCTGGTATTCCGGAAGCCCTGCACATAGATACAAATAAAGTCGCATAATCTTCACAGACTCCCTCGCCATTTTTCAGAGCGCTCAGAGCCCCTTTATTCTTATAGGGTGAATTCAGGTTATATTTTATATGAGAACTAACAAATGATCCAATTGCATTAATGTTTGCTAATTCTCCATTGGCAGAAGCAGTTATCTGCTTTGCCCGGGCAATTATATCGGGGTTGTTGCTTTCAATCTTATTGGAGGGTTTCAAATACTGCTGCAGTTCGCTATTTGATGAAGCCGTCAAGCCCCCCTCAGGCTTAATGTTCAAGACATAATCAACAATTATATTCTCACTTTGTCCCGGGTCTATTGCATTAATTAATATATGAGCTATGCGACTCCCAGATTCACCAGTTTCAATCTTCTCCACCTTCTGGTTAAAAGTCTCCTGAACCGTTTGCTGATAAGGGGAATCTGCACTGATTAAAGGTAACTGAACCCGAATTGCCTTAGCTGTTTCCGATCCGGTATTAGTAACTTTGACCGCTATCTGTACTTTGCGGTTTAATGAAGAATTGTCGGTTTTGGCTGTTGCCATTTGTGGAAAGCAGGCTACCACAAGAAATGTTAAAGCGATAATAAATGCTGTTAATTTAAATCCTCTATTAAACATCAAAATCCCTCCTTAATTCGAGGGACCGACAAGAGGGTTAAATATAAAAACCCCGCTTCGGTGGCCTGGCTGTCATGACTCCCTGAGGAGTTTTAGATCCATGGCTTTGCGTCCTTGCCTTTCGACAAGTTTGCCTTTGTCGGTCAGGATACTTTTCACATCATTACTTTGATATTATTTTATAACATTTCCCGAATTTACGCAATATCTTTTTTATTTAGGACCATAGTAATTATTTTCAGTTAATTGTTCTGTAATCATGGTCAGCATAAATCGCTTATAATCACAAAAAAGATAGCCCCCGGTTTGGGGGCTACCAGTATAGTTTTTAGTTTTTACATTTACCAGCTAATAGTAAATTCATAAAGTTCAGTCCATACTTCGAAATCACTTGGATTTTCTCTTTCGTAGTAGTGACTATTGATAGCTTCCTGACATGCTTCATAGTACCACGCATTTGCATTAAGGTCAGAGAACTGTTTGGCATCGGGAAGGATATTTTCTTTCTTTACCCTTCTATCCAGAACATTGTTGACCAGGGTAGCAAATTCAGCTCTGGTAATAGCCTGTTCCGGTTTAAAAGTTCCATCCTCATAACCATTTACCCAACCTTTTTGAGCAGCAGAATTGATAAACGTATTAGCCCAGTGCCCAGCTACATCGGAAAATTTATTGGATTCAAACGGGCTAAGATTATCAAACTTGGAAGCAATCGTTGCCAGCTCAGCTCTGGTAATTACATTACCCGGCCGGAAAGTTCCGTCTTCGTATCCGGTAATAATGCTCGCAGCCGCCAAAGTTGCTATCGGGGTACATGACCATCTGTCAACTTCTAAATCAGAGAAATTATTCGCCTTGGTTGTCATACCGGTTCTGGACTGTTCATCCAGTAACTTATAGAATACTGTGGCAACTTCTTCTCTGGTTACTTTGCCTTCCGGTCTGAAGGTGTTATCCGGATAACCTACCATGTACGCATAGTGGTCTTCCTTATTCAGGGATACCAATGGAGCTTCCGGTTCTACAACTACTTCCGAAGGCGTAGTCGGGGTCGTAGTCGGGGTGGAGGTGGTACCTCCACCACCGCTGCCACCGCCGCCTCCGGTGGTGCCGCCTCCTGCGAGGGTAAATATGGCTGTAAATGTCTTGTTTTCAGTTACCTTGTCATTTGCGCCGGGTAAGGCGGGACTCCAGCTG
>JAAYBS010000157.1 GCA_012718855.1 Syntrophomonadaceae bacterium | reverse complement strand
ATAAGTGAAGCAATCTGGGCCTCCCGACTGGTTAAAAAATATTCTTTCGGGTTATTCTGCATGTAATTGTTATTAAATACTACCAGATAGCGAATGGATTTAAGCATGGATTCGTCCTGAAGCTGAAAGATTTGATAACGACAGGTTCCACCGCTTAACTCCAATCTTCCGCTGGAAATTCTTGATCCCGGGATATTACCGGGATTTTCATTTTCCTGAAATAAACGGAAACATTTTTCTTTAATATGACGGAATATATTTTGACCGGAAGCTAATGATTGTGATAGTAATTCCAGAGCGGTGCCGGTTGCACCCTGAAGATGTCCGTGCCGGTCAATAAGTAATAACGCCATGCCTGAAACCGAGCTATCAAAGGAAATCGGCGATATATCCTGCAGTACCATTAAGGTAGTAAATCGGGCATTTACATGTTCCTGCAGCAGTTTTAAAAGCATCATTTCATCATCGCTGAAATCCTGCTGCTGCTTATTGCGATGCAGTGATATTTCTGCACATATCTGATTTTCATGAAAAATTTGCATACAAGCTAAATGATAAATACTCTGCGGCAGTAAAAAATCTGCTCTATGAGCATTATTATTCCAATCGCGGTAATTCATATAATCTGAACAACGGTCAGTAACCGGAATATTTTTCTGTGAAAATACAACTTGTTTGTATATATCAAAATCATGATAATAATTATTATAATCATTAAAACTGCTGGGCTCTATACCTTGCAACAGTGGTTCAGAGAATTCAAAGGTATGTGAATTTACGATAAAAAAAGCGGTACTATGGCAGGGAATAAGTTTTTGCAGGCCATACAAAACATTGATGCGCAATTCATTTATATCCGAACTGGCATATACGTTTTGTACAATGGAGTTATATTTTTGTAACTGATGTTCAGTCAGCATTCGCGCTCCTCCGTTCTTATATAATACTAACTTTTTTTATCTAAAGTAAGTACATTTTGTATTTATTGAAAAATAATTTATTATTTTGAGGTTTAATATGGAATTTACAGAAATCCATACCCTGGAGCGAATCCCTTCGGGGGAAAGAGTGTCTACCTGGATAGACCTGGCCTTTATCTGGGGAGCAGCCAGTATTTGTCTGCCTGCTTTTATTTTAGGGGGTGCTTTACTGGTCAACTATACCTGGAACGAGGCATTGGCCATTAATTTCTGGGGTAATCTGCTGGTGGCATTATTAATCGCCGCGGGAGGAGCGTACGGAATCAGTTCTGGTCAACCAGCCGTTACCATGAGTAGATATATTTTTGGACATGGTGCCGGACAGTGGTTGCCTGCGGTTTGTATGTTACTGGCCATGCTGGGTTGGTTTGCAGTAGTAACCGAATTTACCGGGCAGGCTTTAAATAGCATATTGATCGAGTATAGCGGAAATTCTTATCCAAGACTGTCAATTCTTGTGGCTGGCACAATTACTGCAACTACTGCGCTGGGTGGGTATCAGCGGGTTAAAGGGTTAAGTTATCTGGCCGGAATACCGCTGTTGTTAGCCTGTATAATTATATTTATCTATTTAAAGAGTAACCTGGCAGCACCTCAACCCATGATTTTCACCTTTACCTTTCCCCCGGGGGCCGGAATTAATTTTATGGTGGGAGGTTCTATAGCCGGGGCCATAGTTGCTTCTGATTTTTCCCGCTATACACGCAGCCATGCTCATAATCTGGCCGGAACTTTTATCGGAGTATTTTTTCCGTCAGTTTTTTTAGGAATGATGGGAATGCTAAGTTACGTAATAATCGGAGACTGGAACCCTTTGCAGATTTTTAACCATCTGATCTGGTTGAGCCTGCCGTTTATATTATTCAGTGCCTGGACTACCAATGATAACCTGCTTTATTCATCAGGGCTGGCCCTGTCAAATATTCTGCCGGGATTAACCCGCTGGCAGAATACGCTTT
>JAAYBS010000156.1 GCA_012718855.1 Syntrophomonadaceae bacterium | reverse complement strand
GCGGCAGTGAATCGGCTACTGTTTATGTAAAAATCGAAAATGATTTAAAACAACCCTTACTAAAACTGCAGAATGTCAGCTTTGAGGGGGAACGCCTGCCGGGAGGTAAATCCAGCGTAATTAACCTGAACATATTCAATGACAGCGACTTGATTATAAAGGATCTGGAGGCCAAATTGAGTGGTTTTACTCCCAACGGCATCAACCTGGACCGCTGGCCGGATACCCAGTATGTACAAAGCATGAAAAAAAAGGAAATTAAGCCACTGGTTTACCGTTTGTATATTGATCCCACCATGGAAAGCGGCACCTATACCCTGGACCTGACCATGAAATACAAAGACGAGTTCAATACTGAATACACCAAAGAAGAAAAGGTTTACCTGCCGGTAGACGGCAAAGGGGCCAAAGACGGACTGAATCCGCGTATAATAATTGATTACTACGACTTTGGCAGTGATTATGTCCAGGCCGGGCAGAGTTTCTCCCTATTTTTAAGCCTGTTAAATACCAATGAAAATAAAAGCATTAAAAACCTGAAGGTCAGCCTCGGTTCGGAGGGAGGCATATTCTCACCGGTGAGCAGCAGTAACTCCTTTTTTGTGGCTGACCTGCCACCGCAGGCACATTCTGATAAAACCATTACCTTTAAATGCAAACCGGCAGCTGAAAATGAAACCCACAACATTACTGCTACATTGGATTACCAGGATGAATCCGGCAATAAATATACCGAAAATGAGATTATAAGTATTCCCGTGACCCAGCAACTGCAGCTGACAACTTCGGAAGTAATAATTCCTGACCAGGTATTTGCCGGGATGCCAACCGCGATTACCCTGGACTTTTACAATACCGGGCGGGGAATAATCCGCAACCTGATGATCGCCACCCGGGGCGATTTTGAAATCCAAAATGGGGATATATATATCGGCAACCTGGAAGCCGGCAAAAAAGACTACTATGATGTAACCGTAATTCCATCCCAGGAGGGAAAAATCGACGGGGTAATCTGCCTGGAGTATGACGATGAAATTGGCGGGCATTATCAGATGGAAAAACCATTTACACTAAATGTATTGGCAACCCAGGAACCTCCGATGGAACCGGGGAATATCGAGCCCATGCCGGAAGAAAAGAAAATTAAAAACTGGATGATTGCTGCTGCTGTCGGTGTGGTTCTGCTGGTGGCTACCGGGCTGATCATCCGCCGGATTAGAAAAAAACGCCGGGAAGTGGAATTTGATGAGGAAATCTGATCTCTTCAGTATGAGTCTTAACAGTCTGTGGCGGAGGAAAACCCGGACGATATTGACTGTTCTCGGAGTAGTTATCGGCACCGCTTCGATTATAATAATGCTGTCACTGGGGATAGCCATGGACAAAGGCTTCAAGGATCAATTGCAGCATATGGGCAGCCTTAACATTATTGAAGTACGTTCAGATTTTTATGGACCGTCCATGCCCGGGGACAACAATCAGAAAAAGCAGCTTGATTCAGCGGCGGTTAACAGCTTCAGCCAGATAAAAGGAGTAAAAGCAGTTATGCCGCAAAAATCAACCTACATGCGGGTCGTATCCGGCAAAATGGTGGGGGACATCTCGATTATCGGTATAAATCCGCTGCAATTGGAAGCCTTTGATTTTAAGGTACAGGAAGGACGCTTGCTGCTGCCATCCGACAAAGAGGCCATTCTATTTGGAAGCCAGATTCCTTACCAGTTTTACAACTCCCGCCTGCGCGACCCGTGGGCGTACCGCGGAGACGCTCCTCCGCAGGTAGACCTCTTAAGCGACCGCTTGATTCTGACTGCTGACATGGAATATGGACAACGTAATCGTTCAAATCAGGATAGCAATTACAGGCCACCCAAAGCCTATAAGGCCAAAGGAGTAGGCATATTGGAAATGAGCAATGGGGAAAGTGATTACAATGCCTATATGAACCTGGCGGTACTGGAAAAAATTATTGCTGAAAATGAACGAAGCAATCGGGAGAGCAGACCCCAACCAGGTTTCGGGCAGCAAAACCAGTATGATGTTATCAAAGTCAAAGTAACGGACATAAATCAGGTGGTTCCTGTGCAGGACCAGATAAAAGCTATGGGCTATCAAACCTTTAGTCTGACTGACATGCTGGAATCAATGAAAAAAACCTCCCGTACCCTGCAGGCTATCCTGGGAGGAATTGGAGCCATCAGCCTGTTAGTGGCAGCAATCGGTATTACCAATACCATGGTGATGAGCATCTATGAACGGACTCGGGAGATTGGAGTAATTAAAGTATTGGGAGCCGAAATGACAGATATACGCAGGCTGTTTCTGATTGAAGCCGCTCTGATTGGCTTTGGCGGGGGGGTGATCGGGCTGCTCTTTAGCTACCTGATCTCCTGGATACTAAATACTGTCGGAGCCAGATTTATGGCTGACATGGGTTCTCCGTCAGCCATATCCATAATCCCGCCGTTACTGGGTATATCAGCCGTAGCTTTTGCTACCCTGGTAGGTATAGTAGCCGGCTACTCCCCGGCCCGCCGCGCCATGAATCTCAGCGCTCTGGATGCCATCCGCAGCGAATAGGAGAGGGGTAAAGGGTTAAAAAATTAGAACCTGACTACTTTCTGACTTAAAAACTGACTATTATTTTTGGTAAGGTGTGAGGGGTTAGGGGTCACAAATTAGTAGGTTGAAGGTAAGGCTGCTTTTATGTCATCCTGAGCGATAGCGAAGGATCTCTTAAAAATGGCAAAGGAAAGAATTCCAAGGCTTAATATAGAATGGTAAAATTTATGGGTTTTGACGCTGATCAACGCAGATTATTTATGATTTGCGCAGATGATTATTTTATTTATTAATTATTTTACCCCGCAGCGAGATTCTTCACTACGTTCAGAATGACAAATATAGAAATTTTTATTAAACTAGTTAAATTAAATTCCATCAGGTCAAGTCAGGTTTAAAAATTAACAAGCCCCCCTCATAACTGCCATCAAACTCACCATAAAAAAATTCAACTCCATATTAAATAAATAAAAAAATAACAAACCTATCTCATAGCTCCTATCTAACTCACCATAAATAACCTTACTCCATATCAATTCAAAGAAATAGTCAGGTCAAATCATTAAAAGTCAGGTCCAGTCAGGTTCTAAAATTAACAAACCTATCTCATAACTGCTATCAAACTCACCATAAATAACCTCACTCTATATTAAACAAATAAAAAAATCAGTGAAAATCTATTAAATCCGCGTAATCGGCGTCTATTAACCTGAAAGATTTTGACGAAAAATGTGTATTACATAAACAGAGGGGCTTACCCTAAATTTCCAATAAAGGGGGGCAGGACTATAACAGGGAAATGTCGAAAATATATGGTTGTGTCCGGAATAATAGTCTTATAACATCGATTAATATCGACTTTATGTCTATAACATATAAAACTTGAAACGAAAGTGAGGGCAACATGTTACATATTAAAAAAGCATCATTAAAAAATATTTTATCCTTTGGAATCATAACGGCCATAACATTGGCCTTAACCGTCTTTATTACCCTGCCGGCTCAGGCAGATACAGCCACCATCACCGGCAACGGGGTCAACATGCGTTCCGGACCGGGCACCAGCTATCAAATCATCGATACGATACCAAAAGGAACTGTAGCTGAGGTATTGGCCCAGCAGGACGGCTGGGTAAAAATTTATTCCGCCCGAATCAGCGGATGGGTATCCGCCTCCTATGTAGAAATAAAACAAACTCCCAAAGTTACTGTTACCGGTGAAACGGTTAACCTGCGCAGCGGACCGGGAACCTCTTACAGCAAAACCGGGGAAGCCTTGCGTGGTGATCAGCTTACTCTTATAGAAAAGCAGGGTGACTGGTACAAAGTAAAAACAGCTTCCGGAATCATATGCTATATATCGACTGCCTATGCCCAGACCAGCAACCAAACTGCTTCAACTCCGGACAGGCAGGAAACAGCTGCCTCCACAACCAGCGGAACTCAAAAAGTTCAGGTAGTAAATGGGCCGATTAACGTTCGCAGTGGACCGGGGCCTACTTTTGAAAAAGTTGGTATGGTTGAAGACCAGGCCATTTACTCAGTAGTGAGTAAAAAAGATGACTGGTTTCAAATCAGCCTGCCCGGCAATAAAACTGCCTGGGTAGCCGGCTGGCTGGTAAAAGAAATTAAGACTACAGAGACCACTACAACCACAACTCCATCTACTTCCGGTACCAACCCTAAAGTATATCTGGACAATAAATTACTTAGTTTTGAAGTGCCGGCCATCATAGAAAACGGCCGAACTTTGGTACCATTGAGAGCCATATTTGAAGCCATGGGTGCACAGGTGGACTGGAACGACAGCACCAGAACCGTGGTTGCAACCAAAACCGGTACGCGTGTAATCCTGCCTTTAGGCTCCACTACTCCCACCGTAAACGGGGAGACCTGGAAACTGGAGGTACCGGCTAAAATTAAAAATGATCGTACCCTGGCTCCCCTGCGTTTTGTGGGCGAAGCCTTCGGAGGCAAGGTAAACTGGGACGAAGCTACTAAAACAGTCTACATTACTTCACCGGAAGATAAAGGAAGGCCTACTACCGCTATAATTACTGATGAACGGACCAACCTGCGCAGCGGCCCGGGCGCAACCAATAAGACTATTGCCCAGGCGGGTGCCGGAGAAAAACTGGCGATTATAGATGAAAAAGACGGCTGGTATCAGGTTAGCCGTGCTGGCATTAATGGTTGGGTAGCCGGATGGGTAATAGATGTGGCCTGGGAAGCAGAACAACCAATAG
>JAAYBS010000155.1 GCA_012718855.1 Syntrophomonadaceae bacterium | reverse complement strand
GTCTCAAACACATGTTTATTTATAATTGATGAGGCTTTGGGTCCAAAAACACTACGGGCAGTTTCACTGACCGAGCGAATATATCCTTTGGAATCAATACCGATCATAGCATTACCTAAATAATCAAACCGGTGAGTTCCGAATAAACGATAAAATTCCTGCGTAGCAATTTGTAGTAAATCTGAAGATAAAATTACACCTATTAGCACATTATTGTTATCTTTTACTGGAATATTGTGATATCCATAGTCAACAAACAGCTTTATAGCCGCGCTTATATCACAATCAACATCAATAGTAACGGCTGATTTCTGCATGAGATCTTCTATGGGGGTATTTAATTCGTTGCCTTGCATAAAAGCTCTAATTAGATGGGGTCTAGTAAATATACCCTGAATAACCTTGTTATCATCAACAACAGGTGCCCCATAAAGTCGATAAGTGTCCATTATTTCACAGGCATGTCCCAGAGTATCATCGACATGCAGGGTATAAAAATCTTTTCGCATTATATTGCTGACTAACAATGGTTACACCTTCCCGCCATATTAATCACCAAAACTGATTCCCAAAGCCTTTGCTGCCAGGACAATATCACTATCTACAGGAACTTTTCTTATTTCACGAATTGCTTCTACTAAAGGAACTGAAGTAATAACATTATCTTTTAGACTTACCATAACATCAGAATTACCTTCTACCAATTGTTCAACTGCTGCTACCCCGTAACGGGTAGATAATATACGGTCATAAGGTATAGGCCCTCCGCCCCTTTGTAAATGACCCAGTACAGTAACACGCGATTCAATCCCAGTAGTAATTTCTATATCATTAGCCAATTTTTGTCCAATTCCTCCCAATCTAATTGGATCATGGCTTCCGGTAACCATCTTACTAACCACCATCTCACCATCATTCGGTTTGGCACCTTCGGCAACAACAATAATACTGAACTTTTTATCCTGCGTATATCTATAATTAATTTTTTCAATCACTGAATCAAGGTGATATGGAATTTCTGGTATTAAAATTACATCAGCACCCCCGGAAAGACCTGCATATAATGCAATCCAACCGGCATATCGCCCCATAACCTCCAAAACCATGACTCGATGGTGGGACTCAGCAGTAGTATGAAGCTTGTCCAACGCTTCAGATGCGGTATTTACTGCAGTATAAAAACCAAAAGTTACTTCGGTTGCTGACAGATCGTTATCAATCGTCTTGGGCACTCCTACGATCGGAACTCCTTTTTGACTAAACAGATGAGCAATATTAAGACTGCCGTCACCGCCAATAACGATTAAACCATCTAATCCCAGACAATTAATATTATCGATAGCTCGATCAGATTCATCACTGTAGATCTCTTTACCATCCTCGACAGAATAATAACGAAATGGATTGTCGCGGTTAGTAGTTCCCAGAATTGTACCTCCGGTATGCGCAATACCCGATACCCGTTCCAGATCTAATTTGGTGAAGTTATTGTTTACCAAACCTTTAAATCCATCCAAAAATCCGAAAACCTCTATACCATGCAGATTAATTGCAGTTTTGGTAACCGCCCGAATAACCGCATTTAATCCTGGACAATCTCCCCCACCAGTTAATAATCCAATCCGTTTTATTGGTTCCATTGTCCAAACCTCCCTGTAATAATTAATTATTAAATATATACTGTTAATATTGTATCGTAAAAATTTAGTTTATAATCGAAATATTCGGCATCCCTTTCCTATTTCCTGTTGAAAAATTATTAAATAATAAACGAAGGAAAAAATAACCTAAAAACCAGCCAGATAAGTGCTATATTCCAGAGGACGTTTAAAAGTATTCTTCATTATAATTTTTGAAAAACCGGTTTCTGTAGTTTTTCGTGGTTTGGAATTGACCTCTATTAACCATAACTCGCCATGCTTATCAATACCAATATCCAATCCTAATTCACCAAATATTTGGCCACTTGATAACTCAAGTGTATTAGCCAAAGTCAGGCAGAAATTATATATCTCCTGGTTTTTCTTTTCTATAATTTCTTTGTTTTTAAATAGTGCATTCATTACTTTTCTGCTGGTTTCAACACTTCCACCACTGCTCAGATTGGCAACCGAACTACCGGGAGGAGCTAACCGTACAAACTTTTTGCTAATTTGCCATTTACCTTGTCCGTTTTTTTGAAATATAATGCGTAAATCAAAAGGACGACCTCTAAAAGTGGCCAGTGCAATCCCCTGTTGAACAATATAAGGACGATCGCTTCTATATGCTTTGGTTTTACTCATAAGCTGTTTGGCTGATTCTGCCTGCCCCCGGATTCTTTTACGGCGATGAACTACATATTTTAATCCTCCATTGGATTCACTTGATACCCTTATTATCCCCATACCCAGACTTCCATTGCCCGGTTTTAAATATAATACTGGATATTTAATTAACATATGTTCAAAATTATCCTGAGTAAGTTCTCTGGTTTCCGGTAAATATTGATGCAGTTCCGGGTTAGTCATCATTATTTGATGAACTTTCCATTTGTTTAAAAAAGACGGATTAAAATACTTTATGTTTTCCATGGACATAAGCTGATGTTTTGCATCGCGAATCTGGGTACGTAATTCTCCCTTACGAGTGGAAACCCGATCATATACTACATCAGGAAGAGGGAAAATAGCTGACAACCATATTCCTCTATCTGCTGTGGTTTGACGATAATAATAACCTCGGGTAGTTAAGTTAGACCAATTTATAGAAGATGGAGTAAAGATATATATCTGGCCTGGCAGTGTATTAGCGATCTTACTTAAAAATATTAGCTCAGCTTGCAAGCTGGTAGGCTCATACTCAGATTCATTACGCAAAGCGGTAGTTAAAATTCCTATGGTTGGTCCTAAATGAAGCATATCAAAAAGGTGGTCATAGCGTATTAATAGTTTTTTTCTGGAATGAATGTTAAGTCTCTGAGCCAAATCTGACGAAAGCTCATAATTACCTGATAATTTGTTGCTTACAACTAATTCAGTATATACTTTCAGACTACCGGAACGAACCATTATATATTTATGAAACGGTATATTCAGTTCCCTCATCAAAGAATCCGCAATAATAATCCTGCCCGTAATTTTCATACCATGCCTCCTTTAAAAGCCACTTAGAAAACGACAGTATAACATAGGTCTTTCCACAGATTTTAATCTGGTGGCTCGATCATTAAGAATATTAAAAATGTACCGGGCCGGCCTTAAATTGGCTTCAATGAACCAGGGCTTACCCCACCTGTCTATACCAATATCAACACCCATCTCCCCACTGAGACCGATAGCGGCTTCCAGAGTTTTAGCCGCTTCAAGGGCAATATATTCTACCAGAGTTTTTATGTTTTGTTGCTGCTGGCTATCAGCAAAATTACTGGATAAAAGTATATCCAATCGGCAGCCATTTCCACCTGCCGATATGTTCGTGGTTATGGAACCTTCTTTTCCTACCCGGCCGGCTATGCCAGTAATTATCCACTCGCCAGTATGGTCCTTTTGAACCAGGATTCTTAAATCTACAATTCTGCCTTTTTCCTTCAATAATTTAATTTCCTTTTGGATAATATAAGTACGATTACCTATGACTGGTTTTAAAAGGAGTTGCAATTGTTCCAGACTATGCGTATTTCCATTAACAGTTTGTTTATTAACCTCAAATTTATAATTATAGCCCCGGTTTTTTAATCTTTCGATTCTTATTATGTTCCTGCCTTGTGATCCGTTGACTGGTTTAAGATATACAGCCTGATAACTTCGTGTCATAGTTTCTATTAATGAAATATTGTTAAATAGGCGGGTATCAGGAAGATAATCGTATAAGGACTGGTTTTTGGATAAGATTTTATAAGTATTCCATTTTCCTACCAGAACCGGATTAAATAATTTGACGCCCTGCGCACTTAGTTTTTGACGTATACTCATTTTTACCGGCGAAAAGCCTCTGGTTCGTGAATATACAACATCCGGGAGGGGGAACACCGCTTTCTTCCAGCGATTTTTAATATAGGTATAACCGGTAATAGTCTTACGATTCCAGTTAATACTATGAGGGTTAAATGCAAAACACAATTCACCAATTTCCCGACCAGCAGTCAAAAGTTGCTGTATAAACAAAGTCTGACCACCGAATAGTTTGCCGTTTTCATTGTAAATATCAGCCATAATACCTACTACCGGACCCAAATAAATAGTATTACTAACAATATTAATACCGTAATTATGTTCAGAAGTCAGGCATAACTGTTTGATAATAGTAGGATGAAGAAGTATTTGATTATCCTTAATTTTATTAGATATTACAACTTTAAAAAGTCGTTTAAGTTGTCCCACATGAAGTTCAATGTGATTATTTTCCATAAGGGTAATATTATTAATGAGATTTTTACTTATCCACATATAATCTGGTTCTACCTGGTCGGCAGATTTTATCTGAACCATTTTAAAATTGTACATTAAATCTCCACCATGTCTGATTTGTATCTTATAATATGAAAACCATCTACTGTTTGCTAACAGAATAAATATTAACAGGAGGAATCTGATTATATGAAAAAATTGGTGAGTGCCTGCTTATGCGGAATAGACTGCAAATACAACGGGTTTAATAATCAAGATCCCCTATTCGTACAGATGTATAATGAAGGTAAATGTATGGTTATATGTCCGGAAACTTCCGGTGGTCTCTCAGTGCCTCGTCACCCATGTGAAATAATCGGTGGAGATGGCAGCCAGGTAATAGATGGAAAAGCCAGAGTAATAAATAAAAATGGTGAAGATATGACCTCAGCATTTATAGACGGTGCAGAACAGACTTTAAATACTGCGCTGAAAAATCAGATTGACCTGGTGATATTAAAAGATCGCAGTCCGTCCTGTGGAGTGGGAGAAATATATGACGGGAATTTCTCGGGTAAGCTAAGAACAGGTGATGGTGTGACTGCAGCTCTATTGAAAAAGTATGGAATAAATGTTATAAGCGATAAAGAATATTTAATGAGGTTTAATAATGAAAGCAATTAGTTTATTCTCCGGAGGATTGGATTCGCAGTTGGCAGTTGCAGT
>JAAYBS010000154.1 GCA_012718855.1 Syntrophomonadaceae bacterium | reverse complement strand
GTACTTTATGTTTTTTCATATTCCTCTGAAAGGAATGAATGGATAAGCGAAGATGGTCATATACTTTCAATTGACCAGATTATATCCGCAAGGTGCTATACTTAATTCCATAAAATGTCCATATTTCGTATTACCAATAAATACAAAAAGACCAGCCGCTTCAAGCATTCATGCCTGATTGTGACTGGTCTCTTTTTGCCCCGCTTGAAGCTGTTCATTTAAGTTTTTCTTCAATCCCTAAGTGAACGCTTCTTTGAGGCGCATTTTTTATGTTATTGCCCTTTATCATCTTTTATATCCGGGAGTAATCGTCTTAATTCTATAGGCAACGGAAAAAGGATAGTAGTATTTTGTGAATTAGCTACTTCAGATAAAGATCTTAGCATACGCATGGTTAATCCACCTTCTTCGGCCGCTAAAATTCGAGAAGCTGAAGCCAGTCTTTGAGCAGCCTGTTCTTCACCCTCGGCCTGAATAACCATAGCCCGCCGGTCTCTTTCTGCCTGAGCCTGTTTGGCAATAGCCTTTTGCATTTCTACCGGCAAGGTAACATCCTTGATTTCAACTGAAGTAACTTTAATTCCCCAGGGATCAGTAGCCTCATCAACTATGGTTTGAATGATTTGATTCAGCTTATCTCTTTGTGATAATAATTCATCCAAATCAGCTGTTCCTACCACACTTCTCAGTGTAGTCTGAGCCAACTGGCTGGTAGCGGCATGATAATGTTCAACATTGACCACCGCTTTATCAGCCAGAACTACTCGATAATACAGCACCGCATTTACGGTACAGGTAACATTGTCGCGAGTTATAACTTCCTGAGGAGGTACATCAAATACTATAGTTCGCAGTGATATCTTCATTATACGATCAACAATCGGAATAATGAAAATCAGTCCCGGTCCTTTTACTCCCACCAATCTTCCCAGACGGAACAGTACTGCCCGTTCGTATTCGGGAATAATTTTAATCGATGCACTTAATAATGCAACTACCAGGATAATGATAATTAACCAGTTTGCCAATAAACTAACCAAACTCATTTTATCACTCCTTATATTTTATCTTTATGTTCAAGTTGTAGTTCAACCTGCAATGTGATTCCATCCCTGCCCAAGATTCGCACCTTATCTCCCGGTTGAAGCGTGTCTTTTTCCGAATAAGCCCGCCAAATTTCCCCCTGTACTTTAACCTGAGCGTAAGGGGGATTACTTTCCACTACTATACCGGTTTTTTCATCAAATTCAGTTTCACCCTGGAAAGGCTTTAAACGGTGGGCACGATAAATACCGACTAAAGCTACGGTTACAAATAATGCCCCCAGGGTTCCCACTCCCAGGGCCATGATTCTGAAACTGCTGAACCATTGCCGTGACATTAGCGGTTCCACCGGGAAGAATATCATCCCCAAAATCAGGCTGATAGTTCCTCCTACAGCCAATATCCCAAATGTAGGAGTAAAGGCTTCGGCTATGAGTAATGCCATCCCCAAAATAATAAATATACCAGCCGCCAGATTTATTTCAAAAAATCCCAATCCGAACAAAGCCAGCAGCAAACAGATTGTTCCGGTTATTTCCGGAACCAGTGTTCCTGGAGATTTAAAAGCAATAATTAAAGCAAATATTCCTATCATGAGCAGCAGCATGGCCATGGTAGGATTACTTACGCTGTTGGTAGCTTTTTCTTCCAGACTCATCTCAAAATTTATTATCCTGGCACCGCTGGTATGGATTATAGTTTCTCCTGCCGCAGTTATAACTCCTTTACCCTCAATTGATTCCAGCAATTCACCCAGGTCGGGGGTTAAATAATCAATGACTTCTGCTTCCAGAGCTTCGTCAGCTGTCATGCTGAGGTTTTCAGTTACAAACTTCCCAGCTACATCCGCTGGTTTGCCCCGTTCACTGGCCATGCTTCGCATATGGCCGGCCAAAAAGTTTATGGTCTTTTGATCAGCTGGTTGGGTGGTTTCCCCGGGGGTTGACATAGTAACCGGCATAGCTGCACCACAGGTAGTGCCCGGACTCATAGCGGCCACATGGCCGGCTACCAAAATAAAGGTTCCAGCCGAGGCAGCAATTGCGCCTTCCGGGTTAACATAAGTGATAATCGGGACCCGGGAAGACGATATGGTTTTCATTATATCCAGGGTTGCTGATACCAGACCACCGGGAGTATCCAGAATAATAACTACCGCATCGGCTTTTCCCTGAGCTTGTTTAATAACTCTATTAATATGAGCGGAATTACCCGCAGTTACCGTACCCTCTACCTGCAGAGTATAGACAACTGGAGAGGCAGGCTTTTCTATGGGGGTATTTTCAGCCAATACCGGAGCAACCAGCGGGCTGATTAACAGCATAAATATTAAGGCAATTGTTGTTATTGATATGAAACATTTACTTCTCATAATACTATTATCCCTTCGATACTTGAAAAACATGCTTCTTATCACCTCACTCAAGGTTTATCTTTTTTAAACCAGCCTTTGGATAAATAAACCCTGTCGAAATCAAAGACAGGGTATTATTTAACTTCTGAATTAATTTGTTTTCTACTTATTTATTGAGCCTGTTGCTTATAGTTCATAGCTTCTATGCTGTGACTAATTTTTTTTATGGTACGGGGATAAAGCACCAGTTTACCTTGATTATAATTTTTAATATAGGATAATAATTGGTGGCGTCCTAAAACCGGTATATCTTTATTGGGTTCGTCTTGGGAACGAACTACAATACCATCGCAGGCCAACGCAATTATCCCCTGCGTAGGCAGATTACGCACCCCAACTACCCGGTTTAAAAAGCCCTGTAATCTGTATTCATGAGAATCCACCTGTCCGGTCGGATTAGTAATTATCTTGGAGTAGCCACTCTTTTTATGTAAAATCCAGTTTTGCTTACTGTCTATATCAATAATACCGCCCCGTTCACCGCCGTAGTTTTTGGTTTCAATATGAAAAATACCATTGGGTCCTATAACTATGGTGTCATATTCATTGGTATGTAATAAGTCCGGGCCCAGTTTCACATTATGATAAACCCGATAAGGCGAATTAGGCCTTTCCAGCGGGCGTAAGACTGCTTGAACTTTATACTCACCCTGATTGCCGCTTTTCATAATCTCTTTTTTAATATGCTGTTTCTTTTCACGTTTTTTTACTGCCCAGATAAAATAAAGTGCTGCCATTAGTACTATCAGAATCGGGGACAGGATTATTAGTGTTTTCACCTGAAATTCCCTACCTAAACTATTTTTTATATTCCTCCATAATAATTATAACAGATAGCAGGAATTTACATAGTGCCAACTGAAATTAATTGTGCAATCATAGTGGACGCAACATTATCTTTCAAAAAAGTTCATTTTCTTATACAATACTAGTATTGCAGAGGGAGACTAAGCGCTATGAATCATATCATAATACCTATATATAACGGTAGTTTTACGGTTCGTTTCGGACAGCAGAAATTCTTCCCTGATGTTCGTAACATCCCTAGCTTCTGTTTTCTGTTGATTGACGAACAAAAGCGCCCGGTATTGGTCGATACAGGCTTCAACCCCCAGTTTATTCCCGGTGTAGGTTCTGAATATAAACGGGATACGACTAACGAATTGAGCAATGCTTTGCAGAGGTTTGGTTACTCAATTAATGATATTGAAGTTATCATCCAGACACATCTTCATTGGGACCATACCGGAGGCATGGAATTATTTCCTGCCGCCCGTTTCCTTATCCAAGCGAGTGAACTGGATTATATAGCTAATATACCCACAATAGAAGAGTGTTCTTTTTGCCCCTCCCACTGGATCTCACTCCTGCCAAATTTTCAACTGCTGCAGGGTACAACGGAAATAAAGCCGGGACTGCGTGTAATTTGGACGGGTGGTCATACCGGAGGTCATCAGGTTGTTGAAATTCAAACCAGTATTGGAAAAGTAATATTGGGTGGGGATGCTCCTTTTAACTACGAGCGTATGTGGGCAATGATTCCGGAAGAATTATGGCCTATTTACCGGCAGGGCCCGGGAAAAGATTTTTTCTGGACTGATGAGATTCGTCCCATTATCCGTGAATTCCTTCAACAAAACGATCACATAGCCGAAATTCCTCTGATTAAACAGAATATAACAAAGCTCAAATCAGAAACAAATCAATTTATAACTTCTCATGACCCCAGATTATT
>JAAYBS010000153.1 GCA_012718855.1 Syntrophomonadaceae bacterium | reverse complement strand
TAAATGCTCCGGAAAAGGCCAATATGTTAAGAAATCTGTTAATGGAACGTTATGGTATGCCGGTTGATATTTGTTCTATCGGACCGGTCATAGGCCTTCATACTGGCCTGGGAACCGTAGGATTCGTTTACTATACAGAAAAATAGCGGCTTTAATAGTAGCGGATGAATATAAGTATAGCAATATGAGAAGGTCTTGGGACCAAATTAAAAAAAGTATCATAAATGTCATCCTGAGGAGCTGCAGGCGACGAAGGATATCTTTTATACCCAGGGGTTGATTCACTTAACCGGATAGGTTATTTTGTCAACTCCTGTTTTGTGTTTATACCATTCTGTAATAATAGCTGGCCCCAATAATGTCTGTCACATTTTTATCACAATTATTGTTTATAATTAATTAAAGAGCCGTTTGTATTTCGTTGATTGTCAGGAGAAGCATGTATATCCGTGGTTATTCCCCTGACAACATAATAGAGGTGATTCGTGTGGGGAGCAGAATCCTCATCGTGGATGATGAAGAGTTAATTCGTGACTTAATAAAGGAATATATCAGCCTGGAGGATTTTGTTGTTGATGAGGCAGTTGATGGAGTTCAGGCTTTGCAACTTTTTAAGCAGTATAATTATGATTTAATTATCTTGGATGTTATGATGCCGGGTATGGATGGCTGGAGTGTGTGCCGTGAAATACGTAAGATATCACAGGTGCCGGTAATAATGCTGACCGCCCGCGGGGAGGAATATGATAAACTTCTGGGGTTTGAGCTGGGAGTGGATGATTATATGGTCAAACCTTTTAGCCCCAGAGAACTGCTGGCTCGCATGAAAGCGATAATGAGAAGAAGTGTGGCCAGAGATGAACCTGATGATTATATCAGCTTTGAAGGTCTAACTATTGTATTCGACTCCCATAATGTTTATGTAGATGATAATTTGGTGAATCTTACCCCCAAAGAGTATGAATTGCTGACTTTTTTTGCCCGTAATACCAACCGGGTATTTTCCCGGGAACAATTATTGGATTCGGTATGGGGATATGATTTTATGGGAGATACCAGAACGGTTGATACTCATATTAAGATGCTGCGGGAAAGCCTGGGAGCTTATAGAAAATTTATTGTAACTGTATGGGGTACAGGCTATAAGTTTGAGACCGGAGGCCAGAAATGAGAAGTATACGTATAAAGCTGTGGGCGGGTATGATGACGCTGGTTATAATAGTTCTTATACTGCTATGGCTTTTTCAAATAGTATTTTTGGAAAATTTCTATACCCGTATGAAAGTAAACGATATTAAAGAAAAAACTATTGCGGTTACTGAATTACTGAATGCAGATAAAACTGAAGATTTTCGTGACCAGATGGATATTTTGGCGTATGAGAATTCTATGAGCATAGAGCTGTTGGATATGAACGGCAATATAATTTATGAAACTAATTCTTCCGGTACGGTTGGTAAAATGCACGGGATGATGAACAGCCTGCGTTCCCAGATATATGAAAAGGCTCTGACCGGGCAGGAATCTGCTACTACGATGACCCATCCCCGCTTCGGTAATGAATTCATGCTTATCGGCTTACCGGTATATATTAACCAGGAGTTAACCGGGGGCTTGTTGCTCAGTTTTCCGCTGGCACCGGTAGAGGATACTGCGGCTATATTACAAAGACAGCTATTTTATATATCGCTCATTCTTTTAGCAGCAGCTTCATTGCTGTCATTTCTGCTGGCCCGCACTTTTACCCGACCCATAGTTGATATAGAAAAGGCGGCTGCTCAGATGGCTGAGGGTGACTTTTCAGCCCGTATAGATGTGAAACAGCAGGATGAAATCGGACAACTGGCTAAAACTATAAATTATCTGGGGCAGCAGCTATCGCAAATAGACCAGATGCGTAAAGATTTGATTGCCAATGTGAGTCATGAGCTGCGAACTCCTTTAAGTCTGATCAGAGGATATGCGGAAACCCTGCGTGACGTAACCGGCAATGATGAGGATAAACGCCAGAAACAGCTGGGAGTAATCATTGAGGAAGCTGAACGGTTGAGCAGGATGGTAGACGATATCCTTAACCTTTCCAGGTTGCAATCAGGACATTTTGAGTTAAATAAAAGTATTTTTTCTGTTCGTAATTTAGCCGGCAATGTAGCCAAAAGATATGATTTATTAAGTAAACAAAGAGAGGTTTCCATAATAATGGAAATGTCTGATGAACAATTGGTGGAAGCGGACGCGGCCAGAATTGAACAGGTTTTATATAATTTGATAAATAATGCTTTTAATAATACTAATGCCGGAGGAACCATTACCATTCGGGATATGGATAATGGTGATAGCGTAAGAATAGAGGTTATGGATTCAGGCAGCGGTATACCGGAAGAGGAAATAAACCGTATTTGGGACAGGTATTATAAAGCGGACAAAAATATCGGTAAAACAATGGGCAGCGGCCTGGGGCTGGCTATTGTAAAAGCGATTCTGGAAGCTCATGGGGCTGCTTACGGAGTGGAGAGCAAAAAGGGTGTAGGAACTACCTTCTGGTTCGAGCTGACACAAGGGTGACATAGGAGAACCGTAAATGTCATCCTGAGGAGCTGCAGGCGACGAAGGATTTCTTATTAATACACAACAGCGTATATCACCGATTGCTTGTCTCGGAATTTTCACCAACCTTTCGGTTTCTTATCATACTTCTATCACAATTGCTCCCTATAATCAAAGTGTAAGTTGAGTTAAATCAAATACTTAAAAGGAGTGATTAAGCATGAAGGGATTTAAGAAGTTTGTGATGGCATTTACGGTACTTGCTATAGTTGGAGCAGGCAGTGCAGTTTATGCATCAGCCGCTATGACTCCGGCAGATATCGCTGCCGGATTGACCGGTAAAAGCGTGGAGGCATTAAATCAGGAACGGGCAGCCGGCAAGACTTATGGTACGATTGCCAAAGAAGCCGGAAAACTTGAAGAGTTTAAGAGCCAGATGCTGGAACAGAAGAAAGTGGTCCTCGACCAGCGGGTAGCAGAGGGAAGACTTACTCAGGAAAGAGCAGACGCCATTTACAACTCCATCAAGACTAACCAGGTAAACTGCGATGGAACTGGAAACGCCAAGATAGGTAAAAATGCCGGTGCCGGTTTCGGACAGGGACAGGGAAATGGCATGGGCAAAGGACTGAGAGATGGCAGTGGAGCCGGTGCCAACCGGGGTGCCGGATTTGGACTCGGTCAATGTCAGAATAGATAAATTAGGATACGAATCGAATATAACCAAATAAATTTATCGGGAGAGCATGACTCTCCCGATAAGTCTTTTTTGGGGTTACAAGGCGACGGTTCGAGATACTGATCAAGTCCCATATTTGTCATCCTGAGGAGCTGCAGGCGACGAAGGATCTCTTATTAATACCCAACTTATTTCAGCGTAGTAGCGGAAACTTTCAGTTTCCAGACGGTTCTGTTCTCCTGTGTCTGCGGGAGAAAGTCTACTCCAACCAGTTTAATCATATCCTTTACGAAAAAGGTTATTTAAGCCTAAAGTAAAGGAGGTGTAATTCTTAATGAAGAAGCTCTTGATTACGGCCGGAGTAATACTGTTGCTAATGGTGGTAGCGGTTAGCGCATTCAAAATGGTACAAAATAAAGATTGGTTGGAGCAGCGTCGAATTGAACTTTTGGAAGAGGCATTGGCCCCGCGTACTGCTGATTTAGCCGCCTACTCCTGGGCGGAAGCCATTAAAACCAGAAATGGCGCCTGGCAGTATGCCCTGATGGATGAAAATCTTCGTGCCCAGTATCTCGAGGAATTTGAGGCGCAAAACTGGGTAACCGGATTTTCCAGTCCCTGGGTGGAAAAGTATCGGGTGTCCCGTGAATCTGAGGATGAGGAGGGTAATGTAACCTTCAAGGTAAAATTTGATTGGTATACCAGTGCTGGATATGCCTATTCCAACACGGGAACCCTGACCGTTAGCAAGGTTCCTGATCAGGATAAATGGCTGATTACCTACCTGGAATTTAGTTACGAACCAGATAATTAAGCATTAATTAAATAGTTATAATTTCACAAGTTAGGGCTTATTGATAAACCTCCAAGGTTATTGATAAGCTCTATTTTTGGTTTAGGCTGATTTTCCGGTTTTATTTTGGATTGATGGTTTTACCCCCGGAAATTTTTCAATAACTGCGGCCCATTGGAACTTCCCATCTTTGCTTGAATTAATAAAATATAATAATTATTCCGAATTGACTTATTTTTCTGGCAGGAGTTTGCTTTGTCGATTTTGAATGTATTTTATCAAATAATAATATTATGATGGGAGGAAAAGACGTGGCTTTAAAAGCGCCGGATAGTTATGTTTACAATGGTCCCCGTAATAGTTTGCTGGATAATTTTATGCGTGATGTGCCCAGTACCATTCATATGTTTTATAATACCGTGAAGTATTGCGGTCATCGCCCGGCACAGAAGTTTGCGGACGGCCAGGCCTGGGTTACTCTGACTTACAATGAGTTTGCTGAACGGGTAGAAAACTTTGGTCAGGGTTTTATGGCTCTGGGGTTGGAAAAAGGAGATCGGATTTCCATTATGTCTCGTACTACCCCGATATGGGACTGGGCGGATTATGGTGGTCGGGCAGCCGGTTGTGCGGTAAATACAATTTATCCTGATGATAGCAGTGAGACCATTATTTTTACTACCAACCACTCTGAGGTAAGTTGCATATGTGTTGAGAATGAGGAACTGCTGGAAAAAGTACTGCGGGTATGGGATGAGATCCCGCGGGTAAAATTTATTATTGTGATGAATGATAGTTATCGCAGCAGTTTAAAAAGAGTAATGAATATGCAGGAACTATGGGATTTGGGCCGGCAGTTCAAAGCCCGTCACCCCAACGCATATAGAAGACGCTGGAGTTCAGTAACCCAGGATGACCTATGCTCAATTTTATACACTTCCGGTACTACCGGTAATCAAAAGGGATGCCCTTTGACACATAAGAATATTTTGAGTTCCACATTGGCAGTAAGTCAGGTTTCATTTTATGGAAACACCATTTTTGATTATAATGATGTCGTGTTTTCAATTCTGCCCTTAAGCCATAATTGGAATCGAATTGATAACCATAGTGCCTGTATTTCTTATGGAGGAATGATTGGTTACGCTCAGAGTCCCCGTACCATTTTACAGGATCTGCAGGAAATCAAGCCTACTTTCGTTATGCTGGTAGCTCGACTCTGGGATCGCATCTGGAATGGAGTGGCTGCTCAAATCTGTTCTACCCCCGAGGGCAAAAGCAAGTACGAATGGGCAATTGATGTCGGACATCGGGTTCTGGAAACCAGAATGGATGAAAACGGAGTAGTTAATCTTACTACTGATCCCACTCTTTATTTGGATGATGCTTTAAAAGCCGAGTTTTTAAAGGCGGATGCGGAAGTATTCGCTATTTTCAGGTATGTATTCGGGGGCAGAGTCAATAAGGCTTATTCAGGAGGAGCCTTACTGCCGGCTGATTTACAGAAGAATTACTGGGGTATGAATTTCCCTCTGCTGGATGGATGGGGTCTGACTGAAACTGCTTCGGGTTGCAACATGGTACAAGCCCGTTGCGTGCGCATTGGCTGGGAGGCACCCATGATGGCCGGCTCCAATATGGAGGTCAAACTGGATCCGGATGATAACGAAATTCTGGTACGGGGTGACAGTGTTATAAAAGAATACTATAAGAACCCCGAAGAAACGGCCCTTAGTTTTACGGAGGATGGTTGGTTCCGTACCGGCGATATTGGAGAAATTGATATGGACTTCCTGAGAATAGTGGATAGGAAGAAAGCCATTATTGTTCTGGATACAGGTAAGAATGTTTCCCCGGCTCATGTGGAATTAAAATTTGCCAAGAGTCCCCTGGTCGAGCAAATAGTAGTTATCGGAGATAATCGTAAATATATTGCTGCTTTGATCGTTCCCATGTACGACGCGGTAATCAAGATGTTTAAGGAAAAAGGAATACCCTTTGATGAATCCAAACTGATATATGCAACGGTTAATGGGATTAACACCTGCATAGAAGTAGGAGAGGACCTGGCAGCACATCCCTACTTGCTAGAACTTATTGAAGCAGAAGTTGAGAAAGTCAATGAGCAGTTGGCTGATTTTGAGGCGATTAAAAAGTTTAAAATTATTCCGCGCAAATTTACCGAAGAACGCGGTGAACTGACTCCTACGCTGAAAATTAAAAACCGGATAGTCTTTGCCAATTATCCGGATGAAATCGAGGAGTTATACAAATAATTCAGCATTGAAGATGTAATTTGCTTATAAGTAACGCAAGGGAAGATTATGATATGCTTCCCTTGCTTCTTTTGTTGTCAGCGATTATACCGGAGAACTTAAATCATTTGCCCGCTATTAATTTATCAAATTGACTTTTATTACGAATTGGTGTGCAATTATTAAAATGACAAATAATGAAGCAAGAGGATAAAAAGTCCAACTTCAGCTTATTCAGGAGGATATATGTGTCTGATAATATTCGCTTATGATTATCATCCGCGTTATAAATTAATCGTGGCAGCTAATCGGGATGAGTTTTACCAGCGGCCTACCCTGCCGGCCGCATTTTGGGAGGATAAAGACGAAATCCTGGCCGGGAGAGATCTGCAGGAAGGCGGTACCTGGATGGGGATAAGCACCCGGGGAAGGTTTGCTGCCCTGACTAATTACCGGGACCCTTCCACCTATAAGAAAATAGCCCCTTCACGGGGACACCTGGTGCAAAATTATTTGAGTAGCAGTATTGGTCCGGAAGTTTATCTGGAAACTCTGCCTGATGGCGGTGCTGCCTACAACGGATTTAATTTATTGCTGGGAAACCATGATTCTCTATATTATTATTCCAACCGGGAAAGGCTGGTTCGGGAAGTAGCCCCCGGGGTTCATGGCTTGAGCAATAGTCTGCTTGATGTACCCTGGCCGAAAGTAACCAAAGGGATTAATGAGTTAACCAGGATATTGGAAGATGAGCATATAGATACGGAAAAGTTATTTACTATTATGAGAGATAGGGAACTGCCGCCTGATCAGGATTTGCCTGAAACCGGTGTGGGTCTGGAGATGGAAAGGGTACTGGCACCAGCTTTTGTAATGAGTCCGGAATACGGTACCCGCTTGACCACCGTTATCCTGATTGACCGTAATAATAAAGTCCAATTTTGGGAACGCAGTTTCCTTAATCACCAACCGGACAGCTGGGATGAAGTTTGTTACAACATTTAGTTTGGTCCTGTTCCTGGTTAAACCGGGACGTTGGAGTCTATATGCTGCACCGCTCACACCTTTACTTCGGTTTGCTCTCGTACCAGGAGACTATAGACTACCGGGATTATAACCATAGTAAGCAAGGTGGCTACCAGCAGGCCAAAGATGAGAGCAATAGCCAGGGGGACAAAGAGACTGCTGCCAGACAAAGCCAGAGGCACCAAACCTATGGTGGCGGTCACTGCACTAAGGATAATAGGGCGAAATCTTCTTTCTACTGCATCTTTACAGGCGTCTTCCACTATTAATCCTCGCGCGCGAGCATCATTTATAAAAGCGATGAGCAGGATAGCGTTGCGGATTACCAGTCCGGTAAGGCTTACCATGCCTATAAATGCCATAAAGGAAAGAGGCTGCCGAAAAGCTAGAAGACCCAGTACCGAACCAACCAGGGCCAGAGGGATAGTTAAAAATATAACCAATGGTTGAATGAAAGAATTAAATTGCATTACTAACATTAAATATATCAGGAAAAGAGCAAAAAGTGCACCCCGGGTCAGTATGCCGAAATTATCCTTAATTTGTTTGTACTCACCATCATAGAGGAGGCTAACTCCTAATAAATTAACCGAGGATAATTTATTCTTTAATTCTTTTTCGATTTCTACGGGGCTGTAGCCTGGTCTAATATCACTTCTTACTTTAATAGAGTTTTGACCATCGTATTTTTTTATACTGGATAACTGTGGTTTAACCTCAATAGTGGCGATTTCTTTCAGGGGAACACTGCGGTTGGAATAATTGGATTTGATACTCAGGTTCTCCAGCTGCTGACGGGAATTTATATCCGAAACCAACAAAATATTATATTGATCCCCTTCCTGGCGTAATACCGAAGCCCGGGAACCCTCAAGTGCCAGGCCAGTCTGGCGTTGAATATCATAGTTGCTTATTCCTAATCGACTGGCTTTTTCAGTATCCGCCTGAATAATTAGTTGCTGTATATCTTTTTCCGCATCGTCTTCGACATTACGGGAACCAGGTATTTGTTTTAGTTTGCTCTTAATTAAATCGGCCACCTGGCTCAAGTTTTCCAGCTGTTCTCCACTTATTCTCACCTGCACCGGGGCTACCGGAAAAGCTTTTTCTAATAATTTTACTTTAATACTACCGGTACTAATATGGCTATCCAGTTTCTCCTGGAGGTAACTAGCCAGTTCTTCATTGTTTGAGAATAGTTCTCCCCGCTGAGGACGGATGCGTAGCATAATCTGAGCAAAATCCGGAGCCTGGGGAGAAAAGGGCAGCGTTATATAGAACTTGGGTACCCCACTGCCTACTGAACTGGTATAAGCCAACACTTCTCCTTCCCGAGAAAGAATATCTTCCACCTGCAGCACCAATTCTTCGGTCCTGGCCTGGGTTGAGCCCGCCTGAGCATTAATATCAATATATAGCAGGTCTTTGTCTGCTGAAGGGAAGAACTGCAAGCCAATAAAAGTCAGAGCATATACAGACAGGCTAAAAATAAGCAGGGAAAAAATAATGGCAGTCTTTTTTCGTGCCATACTCTCATTTAATAAATAAGCAAAAAAGTTCCTCAGCCACTCATCTCGCCGGTGCTGGCCCGGGACAAAAAAGCGATAAGCCATCGCTGGAGTAATAAGCATAGCTACCACATATGAAGCGGCCAGTGCTATTAAAACAATTTGAGGAAGACTCTTAAGAAATTCCCCTGGTGCTCCCGGAAGCACAAAAATAGGCGAAAAGGCAATCATAATGACCAGAGTGGCAGTTAGAATAGGAATGGCTGCCTGTTTAAGGCCCTGCAAACAGGCTTCCATCCGGTCTAGGCCTTTATCCATCCCTACCTGGATAGCATCTACCATTACGATAGCATCATCTACCAGTATACCGAGCACAATAATTAAGGCGGCAATCGATACTTCATGTACCCTGATTCCCAACAAGTACATGGCTATAAAAGTAAGCATAATGGAGAGCGGAATAGCAGTGGAAGCTACCAGGGCATTTTTCAAACCCATTCCCAGCAACACTACTATTATAACCAGTATTATGCCTTCTAATAGATTGCGTAAGAAACGGTAGATGTTTTTGTTTACTTCGTCAGGCTGAAATAAAACCTGTTCTACCAGCAGGTCATGAGGAGCTTCACTCTTTAGTTGTTCCAGTTCATCTAGAACATTTTCTCCTACCAGGACAATGTTCTCTTCCGGTTCAAAATAGCCGGTTAACAAGAGGGCAGATTGGCCGTTGTGCCTGGTAAGAGGGCGATCAGGTTCAACTTCCCAGCGGATACTGGCAATGTCTTTTAGTCTTTTTACCTTCCCATCTCGAGAAACCCCAATAATACAGTTTTCGATATCATCCAGAGAATTAAACCAGCCTGGAATTCGGACGTTAGTATTAATGCCTTCTTGTACAATGGTTCCTGGTGGAATTACTACATTCTGAGTCTGCAGAATTTTAAATAAATCTTCTAAAGACAGGCCGCTCTTGGCCAGGAGAGTATGGTCGATTTTAACCACTATCTGCTTTTTTTCGTCACCAAAGATTTCAAATCGGACTATCCCCTCTACCTGTCCCAGCCTTTTTTTAAACTTCTCGGCCATAGCCGCCAATTCTTCCGGATTATAATGCTGCCCGGAAATACTAATGATAATTCCTGCAGTTTCCGCCAAATTGGTATTAATCTGGGTGGTAAGGCATTCCTGGGGCAAGTTTCTTTGGGTATCAGTTAAAATCCGGCGTAATTCATTCCAGGATTTTTCTACCGGGGCATTATTTTGCAGCTGCAACACTACCACAGATACACTATTCTTACTGTAAGATTCACTGAAGTCATAGGCAGAAAGCTTACGAATATTGCTCTCAATTACCCGGGTTACAAGCCTTTCCACTTCCTGAGGTGAGGCCCCAGGATAGATAGTATTAATCAAAGCTACCGGGGGAGAAACCTGCGGACTTTCTTGCTTGGGCAGGAGGTAATAGCTGTAAAGGCCCAGAACCAGGCTGAGAATAATAAAAACTGTAATAAACCGGTTGCTGCCGATTATTTTAGTTAAAATCCCTCGAATCATAACTCCCCCTTAAAGTTATAAGAGCGCTGTTTCTATTAATATGGCCTAGTTTATTGTTACTGATACGAGGGGATTAAATGTTACACCTGTTACATGGGGAAGTTCTTTTTTAATAATACTTATACCCTTTGTATTGTTGCATTAAGTCCCGGTATAACATCGTTGTAACGTAGAACATGCCTGGTTGGAGAATAATACATTTAAATGTAAAAAATAACAGGAAATATTATAAGTATAGCGAAATATTGAACTTAGCTGGTAAATATTTGGAATGTTGCTTGAGAGGCGGTCTATAATGGGAAACATGCCTTTTTATCTGGTGCTGGTTCAGTCTTTTCCGGAATCGGTAATCCTGCTCTATCTGGGACTGGGCTTAATGGGTATAAAGCTGGACTGGAGAAGAGTCCTTCTAATAAGTTTAATAATAGCCCTGATCAGTTATGCAATTCACTTATCACCTTTGCCGCCAGGAATAAGCATACTTATTCAGTTATTTTTGTTGGTGGTTTTGTTAAGTATGCTGGGACGTATAGCTTTTACCAGTGCTTCACTGGTCGGTGTATTGGGTTTAATTGTATTAAGCTTTTTTGAGATAGTATTTATCGCGTTGATTACAGCAATTACCGGAATTTCTATTACTCAGGTAATGAATGATCCCTGGTTGCGGGTGGTTTCCCCATTGCCGGAATTTGTAATTCTGGGGTTAATTGCCTTCTGGCTTAATAAATATCGGGATCGAGTAATAAGGTGGAGTCGGAAGCGTTACCCACAAACAGCATATATTATCTGGAAGAGCGAAATCATCTTTCTGCTCTTATTGAGCGTAGGCCTGATTGCTTTTGGTTTTTATTATGAGAATTATGTTTTGGAAGTCGAACCATCATCCTCCCCATTTATAAGCAATGCTATGTATTTTGTTATCTTTGCTGTAATTGCTGTATCTTTATTACTGGCTCAAAAACTGTATTTTGTCCAAAAACAAAGCCGGCTTATGGAAGCTCAGAGACTGCATATTGAAAACCTTCAGGAAATGGTACAGGTTATTAAAGGCCAGCGGCACGATTTTATAAATCATATCCAGGTGATATACGGTTTTCTAAGCATGCAGGAGGCAGACAAGGCCCGCGAATACCTTAAACAACTATACCAGGATGTACAAATCAGCGGCGATGTTTTGCAATTGGGGATTCCGGCGCTTAGTGCCATGTTACTGGTTAAAATGGGTGCAGCTGAGGGAAAGAATATTTCTCTTAATATTGAAATAGAAACCAGTCTTACTGAATTGAAAGTACCCTCCCAGGACATCGTAGCTGTGGCAGGTAATTTAATAAATAATGCCCTGGAAGCAGTGGAGGATATGGAGCCGGAAAACCGGACAGTAAAGCTTCGGGTCTGTACTGAATCCGGATTTCATATTATTCAGGTTCATAATCCCGGTTACATTCCCGAAGATATTCAAAATCGTTTGTTTGAACCAGGCTTTTCAACCAGGCCAAGTGACAGAGAACGGGGTATTGGCCTATCAGCGGTAAAGTATTTGGTAGAGAAATATCAGGGGCAAGTACAGGTAGATAGCAGTCCTGATGGGGGAACCTGTTTTTCAGTGCGTTATCCGCAAAGCCGGGAAAGGAGAAAACGGAATGAGCATTCACGACTTGGCAGTTCATTGGGCGGCAGGGTTAGCCAGGGAATTGGGCAGTGATCAAAAACAAGAGAATCGCATGGCTTTTGGCTTGGAATTGCTATTGGGGGAAATTATTAAATGGATTGTTTTACTGGGTCTGGCCGGTATCCTGGGGCTGTTGCGGGAGGTAGTTATTATCTGTGCAGCCGCCGGTATACTGCGCCTGGCTTCAGGTGGAGAGCATTGCAACGAATATTATCGTTGCCTCATTGGGGGAACTATCTGGTTTTTGTTACTGGGCTGGGGAGTTAGCTGGTTAAATACACTCTTAACCGGAGAGAACTTGATTATTATCGCCGGAACAGTATTTGTGCTGTCGGCGTTTCTGTTGCTGTTATATGCTCCCGGTGATACTGCTAACAAACCTATTAATGATGAGAATGAACGCAGAAAGTTTAAACGCTTGTCCTTATTAGCTGCTTTATTTTATCTGGGTATCATGTTGGAAACTGCCCAATTTACAGCTACTCATTTTGTTACACTCACAATTGCTGCCGGTATGCTGGCCCAAGTATTTACGGTTACTCCTTTGGGATATGGATTTCTGCATTGGGTGGATCGGGTACTGACTTTTGATTAAGGGAGGTACAGGCATGGAAACAATGATAGTTAAAGTTCTGGTGGTTGATGATGAACCGGTAACCGGTTTGTTTTTAAAGTCTATTCTGGAACAGGTACCAGGAGTGGAAATAGCGGAAGTAATCACTAATTCTTTGGAGGTTGCCGGGAAAGTTGATGAGCATGAAGCCCGGGTGGTATTTTTGGATATAGATATGCCTGAATTGAATGGTCTGGAGCTGGCCCGTAGTCTGCGATATAAAGATGAAAGTCTTTGTTTGGTATTTGCTACTGCTCATGTGGATTATGCGCTGGAAGCATTTGAATTATATTCTTTTGACTATATTTTAAAACCATTTAATGAAGAACGAATTAAAAAAACTATGCAAAAAATCCGGGAAGGGTTGATTAATAATGAAGACCGGAATGATGATTTGATTATAATTCAGGAAGAAGAGCGGCAAATAGTGATAAGGGCTGATGAAATCATCTATGTTGAAAGCCTGAATCATAAAGTGCGCATAGTAACTGGCAGTTATAATGAAATAATAATTCATGAGAATGTACAGTCATTAGAAAAGAGTTTAAGTTTAAATAGTATCTTCTTTCGTTGCCACCACAGCTTTCTGGTTAACACCGATTATGTAAAAATGATCGTTCGCATAGGGCGCAGTTACGATTTATTATTAACCACCGGAGAACGAATTCCATTAAGCCGGCGACGGCTGGCTGAATTAAAAAACCTCATGAATGGGTAGTTGATATTTGTGTATGTTTTTTTCCAGGCAAAATATACTATAATCGGTAAGGCATCAAACTCAAAGATGAGCATGAAAAAACCGGTTTCGCGGAACCGGTTGTGAGTAATCATAAATGAGTCTCTCAATTATAGAGTGTGAAAGTTAAATGAAGGGGAGTATATATTTTAACCCTGCTGCTTTTCAAAAAACAGTGTATTCGAACTTATTCGGGAAGCTGCGGCTGATACCAATGCAGCCAGCAGGCTGGTTGTACTCCGGCACTGGCTACCAGCAATAAAGCTATAGAGATGAGTCTGAAGAATGATGTTTTCATAAACCTGCACCTCCTTTCCTGCACACTATACCCTCTTTTAACAAATACTGCCTTTAATGCCAAGGGGTTTTGCGCGAAAGGGTCAAAATCTGACGTGAATGGGTCATAAGGGAAATTGGTTTTAAGAATTAACCATTGACAAAATGATTATCAGGTAATATTTCTGGAAGGCGTCCCCCTTTACAACCTTTCTTATTAATTCTTTTTTTGTGTTAAAATGATTGCATATGGCGGTTGGCCAAAAAATGTCCGGGAGTGCTGAAAAAGTATACTTAGCATCTCATGCTGAGGTCTCGCTGGCTGAAGAGCTAACATTGGATTTCCAAATCCTTCGTCGCATGAAGCTCCTCAGGATGACATTTATGGGGCTTTATCAGTAATCTTGAACGTTCCGGTGTAACACCGGTGTATTAACAATATGG
>JAAYBS010000152.1 GCA_012718855.1 Syntrophomonadaceae bacterium | reverse complement strand
TTTCAAAAAAGGAGAGAATCCCATGGAGACCATGATCATCAACCAGCAGAACAAAGTTGAATATACCAGGGAACTGCAACAGGTGATCAATCGGGTTATTAAAGCAGCTGCCCGTTTAACCAAACTGCCGGAAAACTCGGAAGTAAGTGTAATGATTGTAGATAACAGTTATATACAGGAGCTGAATTTTATTTACCGCAATCAAAATCGGCCTACAGATGTATTAAGTTTTGCTATGAATGAACTGGGGGAAGATGAACCGGATTTTGATTTTTCAGGTGAAACCCAGGTATTGGGTGATATTGTAATCTCATTGGAACAGGCTTTAAAACAATGTGGAGAATATGGACATTCTTTACAACGTGAACTGGGTTATTTAATTGCCCATGGAATGCTTCACCTGCTGGGTTATGACCATGAGGTGGAAGATGAAAGTCAGCTAATGAGAGGCCTGGAGGAAAAAATCATGCAGGCGGTAAATCTGGAGAGATAAAAATATGGGTAAAAACACACTGAGTACAAGTTTTGGATATGCTATAGATGGAGTGATATATGCCTTTTGGCGGGAGCGAAATATGAAAATCCATCTACTGGCAGCCATAGCCGTTGTAATAGCTGGTATTTATTTGGGAATCAACCGACTGGAATGGGGATTGCTTTCGTTTACAGTTGCATTGGTTATAATTACTGAAGTAATTAATACGGCTATTGAAAAAACAGTTGATTTAGTTACCGACCAGTATCACCCGCTGGCTAAACTGGCTAAAAACATGGCTGCCGGGGCAGTTTTATTGAGTGCAATTAATGCCTTGATAATGGCTTATATAATATTTGGACCATACCTGATATTATAGTAAAGTATGAAGGAGTCTATAAATGGATCATGATAAACTGGTGGAGTTGTCAAGACAGGCTCAGGCAGGTGCATATGTTCCCTACTCAGGGTTTAAAGTAGGTGCCGCCCTGCTTACCAATACAGGCAAGGTTTATACCGGAGCAAATATTGAAAGTGCTTCCTACGGTTTAACCGTATGTGCGGAACGTATAGCAGTCTTTAAGGCAATTAATGACGGGGAAAAAGAATTCGACTGTATAGCTATAACTACAGGTTCCAGTGGCTGGCCATATCCTTGCGGGGCTTGTCGGCAGGTACTGGCGGAATTTTCTCCTCACCTGAAAGTTATAGTAAGCGATGAGAATAATAGTACCAGGGAATACTTATTAACAGAGTTATTGCCACAGACATTTTCTCTGGATATTTAGGAGGGCATAGTTGGTGAAATCGGGATTCGTAAGTATTGTGGGTCGGCCTAATGTAGGCAAATCCACTTTAATGAATACCTTAATTGGACAAAAAGTAGCAATCGTTTCAGAAAAACCGCAAACAACCAGAACGCGTATTCAGGGAATATATACCTCAGATGCAGGGCAGATTATTTTTATTGATACTCCCGGGATTCATAAACCCAAGCATCTGCTGGGGGAATATATGGTCAAGGTATCAACCCGCAGTTTGGAAGAAGTGGATGTTATTTATTATATGACTGATGTAACCCGTCCGTTTGGCGGCGGTGAACAATTTATTCTTAACCAGCTCAAGGATGCTGCTGTTCCGGTTATTATGCTGGTAAATAAAATTGATCTGGCTACCAAAGATCAGGTGGATGAGTTTATTGAACCTTTTTTAAGCCATATGAATTTTTCCGAGATAATTTCAATTTCAGCTACTCAGGGATTAAACTTGGATCTATTACTTAAAACTACTTTAGAGTATCTTCCTGAAGGGCCCCTTTACTACCCTGAGGGTGATTTGACTGATCAACCGGCATCATTCATTGCTGCCGAATTAATTAGGGAAAAAGCGCTCATTCTGACTCGTGATGAAGTCCCTCATTCATTAGCTGTGGAAGTAGAAGAGTTCAAGCAGCAAAATGACAATAAGGTATATTTACGGGCAGTAATTTATACTGAAAGGGATTCACAAAAAGGTATTATTATTGGTAAAAATGGACAAATGCTGAAAACTATTGGTGAGCAATCTCGTAAAGATATTGAATATATGCTGGATGCACCAGTCTATTTGGACTTATGGGTAAAAGTAAAAAAGAATTGGCGCGATAGTGAAAATAACCTGAATCAATTGGGTTACAGGTTATAGCTTAGTGGAGGCAGGTATGCTGGCAACTTATCTGGACAGCACCAATTTAAAGCCGGATGCTGGAGCCAATGAAATTCGCTCATTATGTGAAGAGGCAATTCGATATCAGATGGCCGCAGTATGTATTCATCCTTATCGCCTTAAACTGGCAGCTGCTCTTATGAAAAACAGTGGGGTTAGTTTATGTACGGTAATCGGGTTTCCACTGGGTGCCAATACTACTGCCAGTAAGGTTTTTGAGGCCCGGGAAGCTTTACAAACCGGAGCTGATGAACTGGATATGGTTATAAATATTGCTGCTATGAAAGACGGAGACGCTTATTTAATAAATGAAATTAAAGCCTTGATGGCTTTGAAAGATCAATATGATTTCATTCTCAAAGTTATAGTTGAGACTGCTTTGCTAACTGTAGAAGAATTGAAATATCTTACAAAATTGCTTACTAATCTGAAAGTAGATTACATAAAAACTTCTACCGGATTTGCTTCCCGGGGAGTTTCACTTCAGGATATGCAAATAATAAGTGCTCACAAGGGACCTGATTTAAAGATTAAAGCCAGCGGCGGTATTAAAACCACAGACTTTGCCTATAAATTAATTGCTGCCGGAGCCAATCGACTGGGGACCAGCAATGCAGCACAACTGTTGGCGGGATCTGATTAAGGGAGAGGTTCAGGCAGGTGAAACCTCTTGAGAGGAAAAACCCTATTACTGGCCCTTATTATTGTAGCTATTTATATTTCAGTTATGTTGAACAACCCGGATGAAAGATTAAAAGCCGCTGGTTATAACCAGTTACTTGATTGGTACGGTTTGACAGTTACCAAATTTGCTGAGCTTGAATATGTGCATAATCCGGGGTTACGCTTTTTAAATAACAACTCATTCCTGGCCGTAGAAGCCGTAATTCCCGATGGGAGAACTGATTATGCGACCAGGCTGGATAAAGCCATGCTTTCCTGTCAGGCAATAGTTGAATGTTCGGGTATGGATGCCTGGCATACTACATCTGCAGGACAAAGATACCTGAATTACATGCGCAATAAAATTTATCGGGTGGTTGTCTTTGACGGAGGACATCATCTTCCCACCTTGGGAACCAGTCCGGATATAATTATTGTACCGGTATTTAAAGGCTATGCAGTTCATTCCTATATGCGTGATGGCATGAAAGTTGAATGTCTGACCACCATATTAAAAGTAATTGATTCCCCTTCAGTAGTTGTTACCGTTCCCCGATTTTTCCTGGTTAAAAGTACAGGCTCTTTAACTCAGGTAACGCACAGAGTTATTACAGAGTCGTCAAATAATATTCAGGCGGATGAAGAAACTAACCCTGGTCAGGCTAATCCGTACGGCAGCCGGTATAAAGATTGTTTATTTGCCTATATTTCCAGCCAAAAGGTCAATAATTGGCAGGATTTTCTGACCGGCTTTAAAACACTGTATAATAAAGATATCAACCACGTATATCTGGCTTTTAATTATAATGAAGTAGATGGGCTAAAGGCCCGGCAGTTTGCACGACAGTTACAGACAGAGCTGGGAATACCGGTAGAGATAGTAAACAGCCCGGTTAAGGTTGCTGATTTGATTTTTAGATAGACACGTAAGGTTGGTTATGGTGAGTTAAGGTTTATCAAATTTTTGAACCTGACTGGGCCTGAATTTCCTGACTGTGCCTGACAGTTTAGAAATAATTCCGTTTAGTGATAGATTTAGAGACGGTTAAACTTTAGATTGACGCGGATTAAGCTGATTGACGCAGATTAACGCGGATTTTTATTTAATTAATTTAGAAGGTAGATCAGTTATGGTAAGTTAAGCATTATAGGATTTGTTAAACATTTCCTACTGAACTTGGCTTTAAAAAATAACCGTCAGGTAGAGTCAGAAAACGTCAGGTTGATCAGGTTCTAAAAAATTGAACATGGCTTACCATAAATAAATTAACTAATATTTAATTATAAAAAACTGCGTAAATCCTCCTATCGGGGACTACTGATGTTCCTGCGTCAAAAAATCCCGTCGGGAATTTATGATTTGATATGGAGTGACGATTAAATGTACTTTGGTTCTCGCGCCATTATTTTAAAAACTTCTGATTTAAGGGAGACAGATAAACTGGTCACCATATTTTCTGAGCAGGAAGGTAAACTGACGGCAGTTGCGCGTGGAATCAAGAAACCCAATAGCAGTTTAAGGGCTTGTGTGCAGCCTTTTTGTCATTCACAATTATATTTTAGCCGGGGACGGGAACTGGACCTGATTACGCAGGGAAGATTATTGGACTTTTACGGGAATGCCCGTGAGGATTTAAATAGAACTCTGTATTGCATGTATATTATGGAGTTATTGGATAAATCACTTATGGATAGAGTACCATTGCCCCGTCTGTATAAAGCTGTTCTGGAAACGCTGCAAACTATTAACCAGGCAGAAATTAATCCGTTAGTTATTCGCCATTTTGAAATGACTCTGTTAATTTATCTGGGCTATAAACCAGTCCTAAATCAATGTGTTTCATGTCAACGATCTGATGTTCAGTTAAATTGGTTTAATCTGGCTGAAGGGGGTATGATTTGCCCCTTCTGTAGCCAAAATAACCATGATGAAATAAATATTTCCGGTGAGGCGCTGGCCTTGCTTAAAAGACTTGGTAATGTACCGATAAATACTTTGGATAGAATACGCGCCAGTAATACGGCACTCAACCAGATGGAAATATTTCTGGAGAAAAACCTGGAGTATCATTTGGAAAGGAAGTTTAATCTCAAGTATACGATAAAACGATTAAAACCTTCAGGATAAGCTTGCATTGACAAAGAAGGTGCCAGGTTGATAAACTGTTTATGAATTTTATATCTATGGCGATGATAAAGAGGAGTAATTAGGTTGCCTTTATAAAAGAGAGCTGGATAGGGTGAGAACCGGCAAAGGCTTGTAATGAAGGGCGCTTTGGAGTCACAGGAGGAACACCACTTATTGTGGTAAGTAAAACCTGACCCATGAGAGAGGGCTGCTTAGGCCAATCAGGGTGGAACCGCGGGTATACCCGTCCCTGTTTTTCAGGGGTGGGTTTTTGTTTTTTTGAAGGAGGAAAGCAAATATGAATTTTCAGGAGATTATTTTGCGTTTGCAAAACTTTTGGGCTGGTCAGGGTTGTATAATTCAACAACCTTATGATGTTGAAAAGGGCGCCGGGACAATGAATCCAGCTACTTTTCTGCGAGCTTTGGGACCTGAACCATGGAAGGTTGCCTATGTGGAGCCTTCCCGAAGACCAACAGATGGAAGATATGGAGAGAATCCCAACCGCTTGCAGCATTATTATCAATATCAGGTGATTTTAAAACCTTCACCTGATGACGTAATTGATTTATATTTACAAAGTCTGATGGATTTGGGTATAGACCCGCAGCAACATGATATTCGTTTGGTTGAAGATAACTGGGAATCACCTACTTTAGGTGCCTGGGGTCTGGGTTGGGAAGTATGGCTGGATGGCATGGAAATTACTCAGTTTACTTATTTCCAACAATGCGGCGGGTTTGACTGCTATCCGGTAAGTGCTGAGATAACTTACGGTTTGGAGCGTATAGCCATGTTTATACAAAACCGGGACAGTGTTTATGATATAGAGTGGGTAGACGGAATAACTTATGCTGATGTTCATCATCAGGCCGAAGTGGATTATTCTCATTATAACTTTGAACAGGCAGATGTAGCTTCACTTATGACCATGTTCAACTTGTGTGAAAAGGAAGCTTTGCAGGTGATGAAGGCTAAACTGGTACAACCGGCTTATGATTATGTATTAAAATGTTCACATCTTTTTAATCTGTTGGATGCCCGCGGGGCAATAAGTGTTACTGAAAGAACCGGTTACATTGGCAGAGTACGTAACCTGGCCAGGATGGTCGCAGCGGCTTTTCTGGAGCAGCGCCGGAATCTTGGCTATCCGCTTATAAAGGACCCGGCACTTAGAGAGCAGTTAATTAATTCAGAGGAGGCGATCTAAGTGGCAAAAGATTTATTATTGGAAATTGGCGTAGAGGAGCTTCCCTCAGCTTTCCTGCCCGAAACTATTAATGAATTACAGCAACTAACCCGGTCAAGCCTGGAGAATTATCGTTTGCAATATGAATCAATTAAGGTTATGGCTACACCCCGGCGATTAACCGTATACATTAAAGAGCTGGCCGAACAGCAGGCCGATGCCCGTATAGAAAACCGGGGACCTAAAAAGGAAATTGCTTTTGATAAAGATGGTAATCCCAGTAAAGCTGGCCTGGGCTTTGCACGTGGTCAGGGGATGAACTTTGAAGAACTTGAAATTCGTCAGGTAGGAGATGTGGAGTATGTATTCGCCTGTAAGACTGAAATTGGCAACGCTACCACTGATATCCTGACCGAATTATTGCAAGGCATTATTACTTCACTGCCATTTCCCAAATCCATGCGATGGGGTAATTTTTCCATGCGTTTTGCCAGGCCCATTCGGTGGTTATTAGCCTTGTTTGGTAGTGATTTAGTCTCACTGCAGATTGAGAATATCGCCAGTGACCGGTATACTTACGGGCACCGATTCCTGTCTCAGGGTAAGCTGGAAATCAAAGATAGTCATCAGTATTTTAAGCAGCTTCAGGATCATTATGTAATACTTGATCAGGATGAACGTCGGGATTTAATCCGGCAGCAGATACAGAAAGTAGCTGCAGATATGAATGCAACTGCTATGCATAATCCTGAATTGCTGGAGGAAATAACTTATCTGGTGGAATATCCAACGGCTTTTTATGGTAGTTTTTCGCCATCTTATCTGCAGGTTCCCGCGGAGGTGCTTACTACCAGTATGATTGAACATCAACGCTATTTCCCGTTGTATGATAAGGCAGGTAAACTAATGCCTGGATTTATTGGGGTAAGAAACGGCAATGATTTTTCTCTCGATGTAGTTCGTGCCGGAAATGAAAGAGTATTAAGGGCCAGACTTGAGGATGCTTTATTCTTTTGGAATGAAGATACCAGGCAACCTATAGAAGAAATGACCCGCAATTTAAAAGAAGTTTTATTCCAGGAGCGTCTGGGCAATCTTCAGGAAAAGGTAGATAGATTGGCTGTAATGGCCCGCTATATTGGTCAGCAGCTTTCTCTAAGTGAACCTGATTTAATCAACCGATCGGCAACTTTATGCAAAGCTGATTTGCTAAGTAACATGGTTTATGAGTTCCCGGAATTGCAGGGAATTATGGGGCGTTATTATGCACAGCACAGTGGCGAGGAGGCAGAAGTTTGTGAGGCTATATTTGAACATTATCTGCCCCGTTTCTCTGGTGATAACCTTCCGGCAACTGCTACCGGGACAGTTTTAAGTCTGGCTGAAAAAGTTCATAACCTTACTGGCTGTTTTGCCATCGGATTTAGACCTTCCGGTTCGCAGGACCCTTATGCACTGCGCAGGCAGGCTTTGGGAATGGTAAATATTATTCTATCGCAGCAACTGGAATTGGATTTAAAAGATATATTTGCAACAGCTTATGATTGCTTCGAAATGGTTAAACCTGACATTGATAAAACTACAGCAGTTAACGAATTAAATGATTTTATTTTGCAGCGTTTGCGTGGGATACTAATGGAACGCCATTATTCATATGATGTTGTTGATGCAGTACTGGCATGCCCCAGTAGTAATATAACTGACCTGCAACGCCGGGTTGAAGCCGTAAATCAATTAAAACAATCTGGTTATTATGAAGACTTTATGGTGGTATATAATCGGGCTAACAATCTAAGCAAAAAGTGGGAGGAGGATAGCTATTCAGCCGAGGTATTAGTCGACGACAGTGAAAAGCATTTGTATCAGCAGATAAAAGCAGTTGGTCCCCGTATAGAACAGGCAGTTGAACAGCATAATTATACCCTGGCCATACAACAGTTGGCGGAATTAAGACCGGCGGTAGATGCGTTTTTTGAGGCAGTTATGGTTATGGTGGATGATGAAACATTAAAAGCCGCACGTATGGGAATGTTAAAGCAAATTGCCGCGAGCTGTCATCTGATTGCTCAATTTAATAAATTAGTTCAATAAAAAAATATGCAACAGGATTTCTTTTCTTGATATAGTATATATAATTAATATGATTTGACCCAAAAAGTATAGCATAATTGGGATGGGTGAAAATGATTGAATTAAATGACCGACAGGAAAGAATTCTGGATATTGTCAAAAAAAATGCCCCTATTACCGGTGAAAAGATTGCTGAATTATTAGGGGTTACGAGGGCGGCTTTACGTCCTGATTTAGCAGTGCTTACCATGTCAGGATTTCTGGAGGCCAAACCCCGTGTAGGTTACACTTATCGCCCTGAAGGGGTTGAAAGCGAAGTCCGGCGGGTTCTTAATCAGTACCGGGTAAGAGATATTCAGTCGATGCCGGTGGTAGTAAAAGAAAATTGCAGTATTTATGATGCTATTGTCACCTTGTTTAT
>JAAYBS010000151.1 GCA_012718855.1 Syntrophomonadaceae bacterium | reverse complement strand
CAATTGGCAAGAGGCGGAAACAGACTTTTAGTTCCTCAAGCAAAGGCAGCCATGGATAAGTTTAAGTTCGAAGCTGCCCAGGAAGTAGGGGTTAACCTGAAACAGGGCTACAATGGCGATCTAACCTCCCAGCAGGCTGGTAGCATTGGTGGACAGATGGTTAAAAAAATGATTTATGCTTACCAGACCCAGAACACTCTTGGATAACAGGTCCTAGTAAACTAAATAATATATGTAGACAAGCGGATATTTAACATCCGCTTGTTTTCATGGTATCAGGTGGCATAAAGCTCCAATTGTTCCACTGTAATCCCTGGAAAAAGAGTCCTGGCAACTCCCATAGAGATTATGCGGGAACTATTTTCAATTATATCATCGACTTCTTTGGGAGTTACTGACAGGGAACCTCCGTAAAAGGATACGATTTCACGTATGGAATTAATAGATTTAATCTCATCGTAACTGGCCCCGGTATTAAAACAGAATTTTTTTACTGCCTGATCAGCGATTACTGCAGCATTTACAATAGTAGGACAACCAATAGCTATAACTGGTACTCCCAAGTCAGCCTGAGTTAGTGAATGTCTCAAATTACCCACTCCGGCCCCAGGCTGAATCCCGGTGTTGGATATTTGAATAGTTGTACCAATACGATCGACATTTTGGGCTGCCAGAGCGTCTACTATTACCAACAGGGCCGGTTTAATGTTGTCAACTATGCCTTTAATTACTTCAAAAGTTTCCAAACCGGTAATACCCAGTACACCCGGGGCTATACCACAGGTAGGACGCATCCCTTCTACCAGTGCATCCGGGGCATAACTATGATAGTGGCGGGTTATAGGACTATATTCAATAAATTTAGGTCCCAGTGAATCCGCAGTAGCTCTCCAGTTACCGAGTCCTACCAGTAGTACGGTATCATTGGTTTTAATAAATTCGGCTACCAATGAACTCATACTATCTGTGATAGCCTGAACCAGTTCTTCCTTTAAATAAGGATCATTTACTTTCATAGGGGGGGACTCGATAGTAATATAAGTTCCGATTGGACGTCCCAGTTTTTGAGCCCCTTTCTCAGTATTTATCTTTATTATATGGGTCTTGATCTCTTCTTTGCTGATTACTTCTTCTGTAACGCCTTCAATTTCGGTATCTGCTGCTCCCCGGACCAGATCACGGGCTTCAATAGCCAGATCAACATTCAGACTGAAATCCTGCATAAATTTATTCATAATAAACTACCTCCTTTAGCAATATAATCCGTTATGTAAAGCATAATTATACAATTAAAATGGCGACCTTTTTGGTCGCCATTTTGGGGAGAGGAGAATTTTGTAAAGTTGTTGGGGAGGGTCTGTTTACCAGATTTATCATCTGGTATCTATATCATTGCCACTTAAAAGAGATTATATACACAATAAAATGAAATATTTTGTGCTAAAATTAAAAAAATGGTAGAGGATAGTGTTAATGACTGGCGAAACATAACAATGAGGTAATTTAAATTGAGAGTAATCTCAGGAGCAGCTAAAGGAAAAAAACTAAAAGCACCACCAGGTTATGATACCCGACCTATAACTGACCGTATTAAGGAAGCCCTTTTTAATGTTATAGGGCCAGATATCAGAAATGCAAAGTTCCTGGATTTATTTGCCGGTAGCGGCAGTGTGGGAATTGAAGCTCTAAGTCGTGGGGCTGATTTGGTTATATTGGTTGATTCAGGAAGGGAAGCTGTCCAGACTATTCATCATAACTTAAAGGCATGTGGATTTGAATTGGGTTATGAAGTATACAGGCAGGATGTATTTGTTGCTATTGCTGTATTATTAAAGCGTGAAATTAAGTTCGATTTAATATATATTGACCCTCCCTTTACCAATGAAAAGTTATTTGATCAGGTTTTAACCGCATTAGATAAACAGATTATTCTTAATTCTGATGGAAGTATAATTATTCGTGCCCCGCGCAGGAAGACATTACCGTTGGTATTTGATAACCTGCAGTGTTATCGGGTTAACGATTATGGTGAATCGACTTTATATTATTATCATTTGATTAAGGAGGAAGCAGCTGGTGATGGAAATATTTAGGATTATGGATGAAATAGAAATGATAATAAAGGAGGGTAAAAAAATCCCTCTTTATAGTGGTAAAACGCTGGTTGATGTTAACCGTTTGTTGGATAGGCTTGATCGTATGCGAGCGGTGTTACCGGAGGAATTGGAAACTGCCAGAATACTTCTGCAGGACAAAGAACGTATTGTTCAGGATGCTTTTGCCCAGGCCGATGAGTATGTCGAACAATCAAAAGGCCAGGCTGCCAGGTTGGTAGATGAAAATGAGATTACCCGTAATGCTATGCAGGTAGCTGACGATATTGTTACGCGGGCTCATGAAGTAGCTCGGGAAATGCGTCGGGATGCCAATGAATATGCCGATGGGGTTTTAACCCATATGGAAATGGTGTTGCGCAGAGGATTGGAAGCTATAGCTCAGGGTAAGGATGAGATCCGTAACGGAGCTGACAATGATGACTTCTAATTTCTATACAGTAATCCTATTACCGTCATAACTGCAATGATACTGCAACCTATAATAAAGCAATAAATTGACCAGCTCCAGGCATCAATAGCGTACAGGACTTTATATACAGGAATAGTAAAGCTCTGCACGCTGTTGTTTATTATGACCAGATAATAGCCGATTATAGTAATTACAGTGGCAAAAATCATTTGTAACAAACGTGATAATAAGTAAAAAGACCAGCGGATATGAATTTCAGCTATTACGCTCATTACCTGAGTGATTATTGATAACCCGCTAAAAGATAATATTATACTGGCTATAATTAAATTTATCAGCGAGGTGCCTGGAGAGAATGTTATTAAGGTCTTAAGGCCAATGGTGATTTCAAATAAGCCAGTAGCCAGGCTATAGCCATGCTGATAAGAAACACCGCAAAACCCAAATAGATATACGAATATATGAGCTAAATTATCAAGTACACCCCAGACGGTCAGCATACGAGCCAGGACCGAAAATAGTACAATAAAACCGGCTATGGAGAGCAACGTACCAATACTTTTGCTAACGGCATTAGTCATAAGTTGACCTATGCCGCCAGTGTTAAGCCGGTTAGCAGCAAGGAAATCTTTCACAGCACTGCTTACCAATTGTTGATGGGATTTAGACGGGGTTATCATTCCCCGGCCATCATTTAATATAGACCATAATAAACCAACTCCAAGGTTGCTTAAATAATGAGCAGCAGCTAATAGATAACCAATTGTGGCTGAACCAAACATTCCCATACCAACTGCACCAATTACAAACAAGGGACTGCAGTTATTGGTAAAAGAAACTAAACGCTGTACTTCTTCTCTGGTAAGCAGATGTTGCTCATATAGGCGGCTGCATAATACAGCTCCCATAGGAAAGCCGGAAGTAAAACCCATGACTAATACCAGGGAACTACATCCGGGCAAACGAAATATAGGACGCATAATTGGTTCTAATATAACCCCCAATAGTTTTACAAAATGAATACTTACCAGCAGTTCAGTAACAATAAAAAAAGGTAACAAGGCCGGAACGATAGTAGAGTACCAGAGTTTCATACCACTACCGGCGGCGTTAACGGTTTCGCCGGGATTAATAAACATAAACAGGGTTAATATTAATATTAATGATAGTAAAAGCCATACCGGGAATGGTTTCATATATATTACTTCCTTTCTATATAGGAATATATGCTGGTGAGCGTAATGATTAGAATTATTTTGATCTGGGGTTAGCTTGAAAGGGGTATTATTTCATGATTGATAATCGACCGGAAGTTGCATTGGTGCTGGGGGCAGGAAGTGCGAGGGGATTGGCTCATATAGGAGTCCTGCAGGTACTGGCTGAAAATAATATTCCTCTGGATTTGGTAGTTGGTTCAAGTATGGGTGCCATGGTGGCAGGTATATATGCCTGCGGTGCTGATCTTAAGATGTTGGATCGCATGATAGAATATATGAATACGAATATTTTGTATGATATACGTGTACCCAGAATGGGTTTTATAGCAGGTAAAAAGATTACCACTTTTCTTGAATTACTAACCAAAAATAAAAATTTTGAAGAGTTGGACTTTCCATTGGCAGTGGTAGCAACTGATCTCATAAGTGGGGAGAAAATTGTGATTGAAGAGGGGTCAGTAGCAGAGGCAGTCCGGGCCAGCATTTCAATACCGGGGGTATTTCATCCGGTCAGGAAAGATGGACAGGTATTGGTTGATGGGGCAGTCACAGATCGTTTGCCTGTACAGGTGGCAATTGATCGAGGTTATGAAATGATTATTGCAGTTGATGTTACCTATTGTCCCGGTAAAATACCGGTTATAAATAATTCTATTGATGTGATTTTGACTTCTCTGGACATTATGCAGAAGCCTCATTTTGATTATGTTTCCAAGTTGGCTTCCATTTTAATTCAACCGGCAGTTGGTGGATATTCCTCCCAGGATTTTGATTGCTCCAGAGAATTAGTGGATTTAGGCAGGGAGGCGGCTCTGGAAAAACTGCCTGAAATTCTTAAGGCAATTAATCGGTCAGAATGAAGGGTGTGGAAGTAAACGCCTGGGCTCCCTGACGATGTTGTGGATTGGGAAAACCTAATACATATAAATCATCAGCCAATACATCTATGGTTATCATTTCCTGGACATGCTTACCAAATCCCCCTATATAGGCTTGTTTAACCTCACTTCCGCGGTTTAAGACGGGTAATGTACATTTAATTTTCATCTCTTGAAGGATTTCCTGCCCTTTTGCAGAAAAAGCTAAAACATGTATGTATTGAGGACCATTAAGGTCAAATGCCTGCATCTGGGTTTTGGAAAGGGCTAACAGAGAATATAAAAGGGTGCGGTTAATTCGGGTCAGACTATATCGTTTTGACTTAACCTGGTGGCGTAGTTCCTCCAGAGTATGACTGGTTATAGCAGCATTATGCAAACGGTTTTCCAGCCCTTCGGTTACCTCGTATATTTCTTGTAGTTGGGCAGTTGACCGGGAACGAAGTTGGAAAAATACAGCCTGTTCCAGAGCATTGGTATGAACTGGTGCCCGTCCCAGGGAGATCTCTTTTTCCAATCGTGTCAGGCAAACCTTTGGCATGGCTGGAGTGATTTGCTGTAATGACTGGTTTTGTTCCAGACTTTTGCGAATAGCAGTTGCGCTGGAAAAATGCCCCAGTACCAGGTCATGAAAGTTTCCCTGACGGGGAATAGTCAGGGGAATCAGTGGTAAACAATCTTCTTTTATAACGCGCAGGTATTCGAGCCCCAGGATATTATTAGGCCCCATTAGCAGATTTTCCAAATCGGGCGTGGAGCTTATATAATCCTGTAAAGCTAAAGAGCGTGCTACCGGATAGTTAAGACCTTTATGCAGATGAGAACGCAAACTGCTTTTGAATTCATCTGGTTCAGAAGCCAATATGGAAGCGATAGCATTGAGACTATTCATATCTCCGCTTTCACTGCCAAAAGCCAGGTGGGTAACTACTCCGGTTTGAGCCAGCAAGTTTACGGCGCCACGGGCAAAATACCAGGCACTGCGAACTGCGAAACAAAACGGCAGCTCAATAATAAGGTCAAGTCCGCATCGAACTGCCATCTCAGCTCGTGACCATTTATCGCATAGCGCTGGTTCACCACGTTGCAGAAAGTTACCACTCATGACACAAACTGAAGCAGAGAAAGTATCTTTTTTTAAGGCTTCCTCTACTAAATGCAGATGTCCGTTATGAAAAGGATTGAATTCAGCCACAATGCCCAGAACAGCCATAGCCCAGCTCCTAATGGTTATTATTGTCTTATAAATTTTACCACTAATTATTCACTTTATGCTAGAATTAACACAGCTACTTGGCTTTCAATGAAAGGTGAAGGTTATTATTTAGGGGAGGTAGAAGAATGAGTTTGTTAGCAGAAATCAGAGAAAAGGCAGCAAAGAATGTCAAAACTATTGTGTTGCCTGAAGGTACGGAAGAAAGAACTTTACAGGCAATCAAGGCCATCGTTGCACAACGGTTGGCTAATCCCATTTTGTTAGGCGACGAAGGTGAAATTAAGGCTTTGGCAAGTAAAATTGGAGCCGACATTTCCGGAGCTGAAATCATCAATCCAGCAAAATCAGCTTTCTATGATGATTTTGTACAGGCTTTCTATGAAATGCGCAAATCCAAGGGAGTAGACTTGGATAAAGCTAAAAGCACTATGTTGGACCCGCTATTTTTTGCATCCATGATGGTTAAAATGGGTAAAGCTGATGGTGAAGTAGCTGGAGCTGAAAATACTACCGGCAATGTTTTACGACCTGCTTTGCAGATTATTAAAACTGCTCCTGGTATCTCAGCAGTATCAGGCGCCTTCATTATGATAGTACCCAATAGTGATTTTGGGGATAAGGGAACTTTTGTATTTGCTGACTGTGCAGTAACTCCGGTACCTACAGAAGAACAAATGGCTGAGTTTGCTCAATCTTCTATTGGTACGGCTGTTGACCTTTGTGGCATGAAAGATCCTAAAGTTGGTATGCTTTCTTTCTCAACCAAAGGAAGTGCCAGTCATGAAGTAGTTGACAAAGTTGCCAACGCTGTCAAGATTGCCAAAGAAAGATTTCCTGAGCTGAAAGTTGATGGAGAATTCCAGGCAGATGCTGCTTTAGTTCCCAGTGTTGGTTCATCAAAGGCTCCTGGCAGTCCAGTAGCAGGTGAATGTAATGTATTGATTTTCCCTGATTTACAGGCAGGAAACATTGGTTATAAACTGGTACAGCGTTTGGCCAAAGCTGAAGCAATTGGCCCCATACTGCAGGGAATTGCCAAACCGGTTAATGATTTGTCCCGGGGATGCAGTGTTGAAGACATCGTTAATGTAGTTGCTATGACAGCAGTAAGGGCATAGTTCAATTTGGGGGGAGTTGCTCTTACCTGATCATTATAATTTTTGAGGAGGTAGGTTTTTAATGAAGATACTGGTAGTAAATGCAGGTAGTTCATCTATTAAGTATCAGGTGTTTGATATGACGGATGAATCAGTTCTAGCCAAAGGCTTGGTTGATCGCGTAGGTATTCCGGGAAGTACCCTGGAACACAAACCAACCGGCAAAGATGAAGTAGTAATAAAGAAGGATTTGCCCGACCATACTGAAGGTATGAAACTGGTATTGGATGTGCTGATTAATCCCGAATATGGTGTCATTAAGAGCATGGATGAAATTGGTGCAGTTGGACATCGCGTAGTTCATGGCGGAGAAGATTTTGCTGAATCAGTAGTAATTGACGACAAAGTTAAGAAAGTAATCAAAGATTGCTTTGATATTGCACCGCTACATAATCCTCCAAACTTGATGGGAATTGAAGCCTGTCAGGAATTAATGCCTAATGTTAAACATGTAGCTGCATTTGATACCGCTTTCCATCAGACTATGCAACCGGCAAATTTCATGTACGCACTGCCTTATGAAGTTTATGAAAAATTCAAGGTTAGAAGATATGGTTTCCACGGTACTTCCCATTATTATGTAGCTCATCGTGCTGCTGAAATGCTGGGCAAACCTTATGAAGATTGTAAGATTGTCACGTTGCATCTGGGTAATGGCGCCAGTATGGCAGCTATTAAAGACGGAAGAGTTGTAGATACCTCCATGGGCTTTACTCCGCTGGAAGGTTTAGTAATGGGTACCCGTTCCGGAGATATTGACCCGGCGATAGTGTTCTTCCTCATGGAAAAACTGGGTATGAACTCCCAGGAAGCCAACAGCTACTTTAATAAGAAATCAGGTATGTTGGGATTATCCGGTGTATCAAATGACCTGCGTGATATTTTGGAAGCAGCATCTTCCGGCAATGAAAGAGCCCAGAATGCCCTGGATGTTTATTATAACAAGGTTAAGGGCTACATCGGTAACTATATTGCCAAGTTAAATGGCTGCGATTGTCTGGTTTTCACTGCTGGTGTTGGTGAAAATGGTTATGATGTTCGTGAGAAGATTTGTGAAAATCTGGACCAGCTGGGAATTAAGATGGATGTAGAAAAGAATAAGGTTCGGGGCAAGGAAGTTGATGTGGCTACTGCTGATTCCAAGGTCAGAATCTTTGTTATTCCTACTAATGAAGAACTGGTTATTGCCAGAGATACTTATAAACTGGCTAAATAAGACTTTAAACAGGGGCGGGGCAACCCGCCCTTTTTATGTTTGCCGGGGGCATTTTAATTTTCCCCATTTACAGAATAAAGAGCAAATTAAAGTGCCTTTAAACAAAGGAGCTTAAAACCTTCCAAGGTTGACAATAATAACAGGGTAAGACTATAATTAATCTGTTATTTTTATGGGGTGCACGCATGGAAATCAACCTGAAAGGAATGAAATTATCAGCTGGTCAAGGTCAGCTATTTCATTCGGAGATACCAGGGAATAATGAAATATTGAAACCACTGGGTAAAGAATTCGGTAAACCAATATTTATAGATATTCGCCTGGAAATTGAAGACCAACGGATTAAAGCTTTTGGTACAATATCAACTGAAGTGGTTTTGAATTGCTCACGCTGTCTGGAGCCCTTTGTTTATGATATTAATGCTAATTTTGCTGTTGGTATGATTGATATATCTCTTCAGGAAGAACAGGATCTATGGCAGGATGAGTTAGTATTTATTAAGGATGGAATTGCTGATTTTTCTGCACTGATATATGATATCATCCTTACTCAGGTTCCTATGGCCCCGCTTTGTAGTATTAATTGTAAGGGCCTGTGCCCGATATGTGGAATTGATTTGAACAGCAGTTCCTGTCAATGCCAGCAGGATAATATTGATCCCCGCTGGGAAAAACTACGGCATCTTACCTAGGGAAGGAGGTTTTTGCAAGTGGGAGTACCTAAAAGAAGACAGTCCCATGCCCGGAAAAACAAAAGACGCTCTGAATGGAGAAAAATTGACGCACCCGGACTGGTAGAGTGTCCACAATGTCATGCATTAAAGCTGCCGCATCGTGCATGTTTAGCCTGCGGTTATTATAAAGGTAAAAGCGTTATGTAATCTCTATTCCGGTAGACTGTTCAAGAAGTAAGGTATATAGTCTTGTTAAAAGGACTAATAGCTTACTTTTTGTGTTTCCGAGGAGGTAAAGTATGAGAATTGCAGTGGATGTTATGGGAGGGGATTATGCCCCTTCAGAATTAATTGCCGGTGCATTACGATGGACAGAGGAACAACGCGGTACAGCCATCCTGGTGGGACAATCGGATTTAATTGAGCAGGAATTAAATTCCCAAACCTATGATTCGACCCGGGTGGAAATAGCTCATGCTTCTCAAGTGGTCGAGATGAATGAGTCTCCGGCTCAAGCCATGCGGAAGAAAAAAGACGCTTCCATAATTGTAGCTACTAATCTGGTTAAGGCCGGCCAGGCAGATGCTCTGGTATCATGTGGAAGTACAGGAGCTCAAATGGCAGCGGCTATATTTATTCTGGGCAGGATGAAGGGAATTGATCGTCCGCCTATAGTGGCCTCTTTACCTAATGCTGCTGATAGTGTGACCCTGTTAATTGACGTAGGAGCCAATGTAGATTGTAAACCAGTTCAATTACTGCAATTTGCACTATTGGGCAGTGCTTATGCTGTGTTGCAATTTAATAAGCAAAACCCAAGTATTGCCTTGCTCAATAATGGTGAGGAGGAGACCAAGGGTAATTCTGTCAGCGTTGAAGCTCATACACTGCTGAAACAACATCCACAATTAAACTTTGTTGGCAATTTGGAGGGACGTGACCTTTTCAGCGGTAAGGTCGATGTAGTATTATGTGATGGATTTACCGGTAATATAGTTTTAAAAACAGTTGAGGGATTGGCCGGGTTTATTGCTCACGGGGTAACCCGGGAATTAGGGGCTTTGCCCCAATTTTTTAGTCGTATAGATTATACCAAAGTTGGTGGTGCTCCTTTATTGGGTGTAAACGGAATAAGCGTTGTAGGTCATGGAAGTTCCCGCAGGGAAGCTGTTTATAACGCTATGCTGGTAGCAGAGAATTGTGTTACGCGTAATATGGTGACTGAACAAATTTCAGCGTTGCAAGCGATATTGGCTGAATAATTTAATATATACGCATAGACTTTATAGAAACCGAAAAAATTGGAGGGATTTACATGCAGGAATTTTTTGAACTGGCACGAAAATTACTGGCGGAACAACTTGATATCAGCCCGGATGACATTACTATGGAAACCAGTTTCGAAGAAATTGATGCCGATTCGATTGATATAGTGGAAATGATAATGGCCCTGGAAGACATTTATGACATAGAGTTTCCCGAGGAGGACCTGGAGGATTATCCCACCATGAGATTATTGATCGAAGCCTTGTATACTTATTTAGAGCAGGTTAAAAATGGCTAATCACGAACTAAAAATTGCCCGGGAGTTTATTGAGACCAACCAGATTAAATGTAATGATTTGAATTTAATTGCCCTGGCATTGGCACATCCATCCTATGCACAGGAAAAAAACAAGATTAATACTAATCAACGTTTGGAATTCCTGGGTGATGCAGTTTTGAATCTGGTAGTGGCCGAATATATTTTTAAAAGGTATCCTGAAAAAGCTGAGGGCGAATTAACTAAAATTCGTTCACGGGTAGTATGTGAGTCGGCTTTGGATAATTGGGCCCATGAAATGCAGCTCGGGAAATACCTGCTGCTGGGCAAAGGAGAAGATAAATCGGGCGGGCGTGGCCGCAAGTCCATCCTGGCTGATGCAGTTGAAGCTGTTATCGGGGCGATATACCTGGATCAGGGATTTCAGGGAGCAGCAGATTTTATAAAGAGTTATTTAATAGAAGCTATTGAGGATACTGCTTCAGGTGATTTTTATGATTATAAATCACGTCTACAGGAACTGGTTCAGGCAAAAAACAAGTCAAATGTAATTTATGAAATTTTGAATGAAAATGGTCCGGCACATGCCAAAGTATTCACTGCCGGCGTATATTACGAGGATAAACTTTTAGCAACCGGTATTGGACGCAGTAAAAAAGAAGCCCAACAGAAAGCTGCAGGAAAAGTGGTAAATGACCCTCATTTGTTAAAATTAATTGATATGGAAAGGTAACTTGCCTCGTGAAAAAACATTATAATATTCCGGTGTTTATCCCTCATGCAGGCTGCCCCTTTCAATGTCTGTACTGCAATCAGAACAAAATAGCTACCCAAAACAGTGCTCCGTATCCGGAGCATCTATCTTATATAATTGAACCTGCCCTCCATACTATACCTGCTGATGCTGAAATTGAGGTTGCTTTTTTTGGGGGGAATTTTACTTCACTGCCGGCTAATCTGCAAAGCGAATACTTGAATGCGATGGCCGATTATTTATCCAGCGAAAGAGTATCCGGGATTCGCATCTCTACCAGGCCGGATGCTATTTCTGCCCCCATTCTTAATCGATTGGCACAGGGAGGAGTTACAACCATTGAACTGGGAGTTCAATCTTTGCATGATGAGGTTCTAAAAGCATCTTCACGAGGTTATTATGCGGAGGATGTTTTTACAGCCTGTGAGCTTATCAAGCAATATAACTTTAAGCTGGGGATTCAATTAATGATAGGGCTTCCCGGCTCCACTTATTATCATGAATTATATTCAACGCAGAATACTATTAAAATAAATCCTGATATGGTAAGAATTTATCCCACTCTGGTTATTGAAGATACCGGCTTGCATCATATGTACCTGCGCAATACCTACCAACCATTATCCCTTGATGAAGCAATTGAGACTGTACTGCAAATGTATATGCAATTCCAAATTGCTCATATTCCGGTTATTCGCATGGGCTTACATCCAGGTGAAGAATTACGGCAACCCGGAAATATTATTGCCGGTCCTTTTCATCCAGCTTTTGGGGAATTGGTAGAACAAGCTTTATTTAAACAGCAGGCAGAACCGTTGTTATTATGGTATAAGGAACATGGACATGCTTCCGGAAACGTAAAACTATATGTTAATCCCCGGGATATTTCCAAGTTGGTAGGAAATAAACGGGCTAATATTTTCTGGTGGCAGAGTAATTATGACCTGAAAGTCATCCCGGTAGGAATTGATCAGCTTAGTCAAAATGAGATAGGAGTAAGTACATTTGACGATAACTCCCCGTTGAAAACTATCACCCGTGAAGAATTCCTGTCCCTGGTCAACACAGGTCAGTGATTCAGTTTTTTTGAACCTGCAACATTATTGGTGTTCTTAACCCGTAAGGGTGAAAACACATCAGTAGTCCTGTAAAGGGACTGTTCCTGGCTCTACTTAACCTGAATTTTGTATTTATTATAAATAACTGTCAGGTTACAAAAAGGTATGATTCGCTGGTAAGGGTGAATAAATATTCTGTCGCCGGGACTCCACATGGGAAACACCATTTGTTTGTCCAGCGACTCCAGGGGGACTTTCCGATTCCGCATCCGTGCGGGGCGTCACTCTCGCCCCGTCCATGGGGCTCGCCCCCTTACGCTGCTGGCCTTCGCAGAGTGTTTCCGCCATGCTCCGTCCCAACGGCTCCTGCATATTTATTTACCCAAACGGATTTTGGCAGGGATAACACTATTTTAAAATTAATAATCAGTCAGGTGAAGTCAGTGGAAGTCAGGTAAAGTCAGGTTCAAAAAAATAGAAACATACTACTTTAATAGGAAGCATAACTCCCAATATATAACCTAACTCAATATTATCAACAAAAAAATCCGCGTTATCCCCCTAACGGGGACTACACCGTAACCGGTACCACTGATACACCCTGTGGGGTGTAATTAATGTTGCCCACAGGACTACTGATGTGTTCAAGCCTTCGGCTATGAACACAATTAAGGTTGCTGATGCTCCGCCTGTTGGCTCCGCAATTAATGTTGCTGCGTCTATTAAAAAAGTCGCTCACAAAAGGGAATTGACGCTCATATGTCAAATAGCTTAATTAGTCTTTTCAGAGGGGTTGGCTTTTTGAAGCAACAAATATTAAAGCAATTGCTGCTTTCCCGGGGGGAGTTTATTTCCGGTAATGATTTGGCCAATATTACCGGGGTAAGCAGGGTAGCTGTATGGAAACATATGGAAACTCTCAAACAGGAAGGCTATAATATCATTAGTGTTAAGGGCAAGGGTTATCAGCTGCAGCAGATAGAAAATATAATAATCCCTGAAATAGTAGCAGAATATTTACAAACTGAAAATATAGGCCGAAAAATCTTGACTTTACCTCAGGTTGATTCCACTAATAACAGGCTTAAAGCTATGCTGCAGGAACGATCGTTACCAACAGGTACAGTTTTAATTGCCGCTGCTCAAAATTCAGGCAGAGGTCGTCGGGGACGCAGCTGGGTATCCCCACCTGGGGGATTATGGTTTTCAGTTTTATTACGCCCTCCGCTCGATTTACCCAGGACTGCACTGTTATCTCTTGTTTTTGCAGTAGCTTGCACACGTGCTCTTCAGCATTATACTGAGACGACTTGCCAGATTAAGTGGCCTAATGATTTATTAATCGGTGGGAAAAAGGCTGGCGGCATCTTACTGGAACTTGAGGGTGAGATTGGTGCTGCTAATTATCTGATAGTTGGTATTGGTATCAATGTTAACCTGGATCTGGACTCTATTCCGGTTGAAATAAGGGATTATGCAACCTCCATGCAAGTTGCTGAACATAAGAATTTTGAGCTTAATCATATTCTGGCAACAGTGTTAAATCAAATGGAAAGTTATTATGAGCGGTTTTTAGTGTCAGGTATTACTGATATTATGCAGGAGTTTTGCAGTTTGTGTTATCATCTGGGACAGGAAGTCAGGGTTGATCTGGGTTCTCGAATTCTGGCCGGAGTAAATATTGGTATTGATGAACAAGGATCATTGTTAATAGATACAGGAGAACAAATTTGTAAAATTAGTACCGGCGATGTATCTGTAGTGTCGCGGGAGGAATTATAGTGTATTTACAAAAAATCGATATAAAAGGTTTTAAATCATTTGCTGATCACACCATAATAGATTTTCAACCGGGAATTAATGTTATTGTAGGTCCTAATGGTTGTGGTAAAAGTAACGTAGTAGATGCCATCAGATGGGTGTTAGGGGAAGCCAATATCCGCAATCTGCGTGGACAAAAGAGTGAAGACGTTATTTTTAATGGAACTGATAACAATAGAGCTTTAGGTATGGCCAACGTTGAAATTGATATAAACAATGCCGAGCATATTCTTTCTACAGAATTTAGTGAAGTAACGGTAGCCAGAAAATTATTCCGTTCAGGGGAAAGCGAGTTTTATTTAAATCGTAGTCGGGTTCGTTTAAAAGACATCCATAATTTATTTATGGGCACCGGATTAGGTAAAAAGGGTTATTCCATTATTGGTCAGGGTGAACTTGAGCAGGTCCTTAATGGTCAGGGTTTGGAACGACGCATGTTTTTAGAGGAAGCTTCCGGTATAAGCAAACACCGCCAGCAGCGTGATGAGGTCAGAAGACGTATAACAACTACCAGTGAGGATTTAGTACGGGTTAGTGATTTGTTGAGCGAATTAACTGAAAGGAAACTGGAGGTTGAACAAAAAGCCGGCCGGGCCAGGCAATATATTTCTCTTAGCAGTGAGCTTACTGAATTAGATAAACAGCTAATGCATTATGAGATAGATAAATTAACCCGGGATATCCAGCAGAAGCATAACCTGCAACAGGAGAAAAAAGATTCCCTGGTAATAGCTCAGACTAAATTAAACCAGTGGCAGCAAAACTGGCAAACTAATACTAAGCGGATGGATGAATTACGACAGGAAATCGAACGGCTAAGAGAAGAAAAATATACTCTGGAAAACTCGCTGAATTCAATGTCAGGTGAAATTCGCCTGAGTGAAGAACGTATTAAAAATCATGAAGAACGATTAACTGCCAATGATACAGATGAGACCAAATATGCTGAAATGCTGGATAAAATAGGCCAGGATCTGAATCGAATGAGTTATGATTTTGAGGAAGAAGAAAAAAAATTTCAGCTTAGACTAAGTGAATATCAAGAATTAAAACTAAATATTACTGCTGTTGAAGAGTCTATTGAACAGCTGAATCGTGAATTTGAAGACCACAAGTTACTGGCTTTTGATGTAATGAGAGAGGAAACCAGTACCGGTAATCGTATCAGGGAGATTGAAGATTTGGCTGCCAGATTGGCGGAAAAAGGACAAAGAACAATTATCTATATAGAAGAGTCAGGTAATCAACAGGGAAGATTAACTTCAGAATTGGATAGACTGCAAACTGATATTGAAAACATCAACCGAAGTATTGCCCAGGAAGAAAACCAACAGCGCCAGCTTTTACAAGGGAAAAAACAACAGGCCGAGGAAGTTGCGTTACTGGAATCTGAATTTGCCAGGCTGGATCTGGAAAGAGTAAAGATAGAGAACGAATTAATGGGGATTAGAGAGAGGCAGCGTAATCTGCTGGGATATTCATCCGGGGTAAAATATATTCTGAATCCGGCCAATAAGCATAAATTTCCTGGATTAATAGGAGTCTTAGGTGAAGCCTTGGAGGTGCCGGCAGGAATGGAGACTGCTATTGAAACAGCAGTTGGCCGTGGGGTGGAGAATGTGGTGGTGGAAAAAGTGGAACAAGCCCGTCAGGCGATAGAATTATTAAAGCAACAGCGGGCAGGTCGGGTAACTTTTTTACCCCTGGATGTTTTGCGGGTTCAAAGCATACCCTCAGAAGTGTTGAATCAATTATTATCAATTGATGGAGTAATAGGGTTAGCATCCCAATTAGTTAAATATCCCCCCGATTTTAATCTGGCAGTAGAATATTTGCTGGGACGAATATTGGTAACCCGAGATATGAATGTAGCTATAAAGTTGTTAAAAACTTTTTCTTATCCTATGCGAACAGTTACCCTGGAAGGTGAATTATTTAATGGCAATGGTGCGATTACTGGAGGTATTAAACCTAATCAAACTGAGGGACCATTAAAACGTAAAGCCGAAGAAAACAGTTTAATCTTAAAACAGCAACAAAACCAGCAGGCGTTGGATAAAAATCGCCTTATGACGAAACAGGCTAATGAGAAATTATCAGTTCTGGAAAAGCAGCTGGAAAATATTATACATCATTTAACCGAATTTAATATGAAACGGGATATGATGAACGAACAAAAGCAGAAGACCATAACCGAACAAGTTCGTCTGACCAATGAACAAAAGGCTTATCAGGAACAACATGTACATATACAAATTGAACGCGATGAAATATTAAAAGAAAAAGCTCAACTTGATAACCGGCAAAAAGAATTGCAGCAACGTAACCAGCAACTTGGTACCGAACTGGAAAAGGTAAAATTAAAGCTTGATACAGCTATTAGGGATCGGGATATTTTTAGGGAACGAGGTTTATCTTATCAGGAACAGGTTGATATGAAACGTCAGGAACTGGACAATATGAAAAAAAGTATTGAGCAGTTGAAACAGGTGAGAAATTCATATGAGCAATCCCGAAATCAATCTAAACAGTTACGTGATCGCTTGGTAGAAGAAACCGAATCAGAACAGCAGAAAATTATATACATAAAATCTGAAATAGAGAAATTAACGATTCAATTGGGGAAAAATAATACAGTATTATTGGAAAAACAAAAGGCTAATCAGGAATTACAAAATCTTTTACAAGAAATGAATACTGAGGTTAATCCGCTTAGGGAAAAGGTAATTAGTTTGGAAAATGCTATACACCAGGGTGAAATATTGATCGCAAAAATGGAAACTGAACTGAAAAACTATATTAGTCGGTGGCAGGAAAAATTTAATGAAGCGATTCCCGAAACAGACTCACCTTTGTCGGGAGCGCAGGTTAGAAATTATAAAGCCCGAATGCAGGAATTAAATGGACTAATTGATGACCTGGGGATTGTTGACCTGGGTTCAATAAAGGAGTATGAAGAAGTAGAAGCACGTTTTGAATATATGAACAGTCATTATGAAGATCTGCTTCAGGCCAGGGATGCACTGGACAAACTTCTGCGTGATACGGAAAATTTAATGGGAAAAAGGTTTGCACATTTTTTACTATTGGCTAATGAGAGTTTTAACCAGACATTTACCGAGATGTTTTCCGGAGGTGAAGCCCGCTTATTACTGGAAAAATCCGACGACCGGTTAGATGCTGGAGTAGATATTGAAGTAAAAATGCCAGGTAAAAAATTACAATCATTAAACCTGTTATCCGGTGGGGAACGGGCGCTAACCTGTATAACCTTTATATTTGCATTATTGCGCTTAAAGCCTATCCCATTTTGTTTGCTTGATGAGATTGATGCTGCTCTGGATGAAACCAACTTAACCAGGTTTACACGATTTTTAAAGAGTATGTCAGAACAAATACAGTTTATAATTATAACGCATCGACAGACTACGATTGAATGCGGTGATCATATTTTGGGGGTTACTATGCCGGAAAAAGGAATTTCTAAAGTATTTACTCTCAGTTTAAAGGAAGCTGAAAATATGGCTGGATAAAAGGAAGGGGTAACATCATGGCATTATTTGACAAATTTAAAAACAAGAAAAAAGATAATGTGCCGGAAGAATCTAATGAACTGCTGGTAAAGGATTATGAGGAATCAACACCTTATGAGGCTACGCAGATTAAAGATGAATCAGAAAGTGATGAGTTAAAATCCGAAGCCAAATCCAAAGACGGGATTTTTGATAAGTTTAAACGGGGATTAAGCAAAACCAGACATAACATCAGTAACAAAATTGATACCCTGGTAAAGAGTTCACGCAAGCTGGATGATGATTTCTGGGATGAATTGGAGGAAATATTAATTGAGGCTGATGTGGGCGTACCAACCAGTCTCGAATTAGTAAAGAATGTTAAAACAGCAGCGAAAAAAAATAAAATTAATGAACCGGAGCAAGTAACGGCTTTAATCAGGGATGAGATAAAGACCTTATTGGAGACCAATGAAAACCGGCTTTTAATTAATGAGTACCAGCCTTCAGTTATACTGGTAGTAGGTGTAAATGGTGCCGGTAAGACAACTTCTATTGCCAAACTGGCTTATCGTTTTAAAAATGAAAACAAAAAAGTATTATTGGCAGCAGCTGATACCTTTCGGGCTGCAGCTATTGATCAATTACAGATATGGGCAGATCGGATTGGGGTAGACATAATCAAATTACAGGAAGGTGCAGATCCTGGAGCCGTTGTGTATGATGCTCTTAATGCAGCCCGGGCCAGAAAGACTGAAGTATTAATAATTGATACAGCCGGCCGTTTGCAGAATAAAACCAACCTGATGAAAGAAATTGGAAAACTGCGCAAGATAATCGAACGAGAAATTCCCGGGGCACCACATGAAGTTCTGTTGGTATTGGATGCCACCACCGGACAGAATGCCATTAGTCAGGCAAAAATCTTCGAAGAAGTAACCGGGGTTTCAGGTATAATATTAACCAAATTGGACGGTACTGCCAAAGGCGGTATAGTACTGGCTATTGCAAAGGAATTGGAAATTCCGGTTAAACTGGTTGGCATCGGCGAGGGCCTGGAAGACTTAAGAGATTTTTCAGCGGAAGCATTTGCGGCTGCCTTGTTTACATCGGAAAATAACGATGAAGATTAAATTGGTGTTTACCCCACCAGAACCTTATTCGGATGCATAAGTATGCAGGAGCCGTTGACGAGCATGGCAAAAACACCCTGCGAAGACGAAGCATCGTAAGGGGGCGAGCCCCATGGACGGGGCGAGAGTGACGCCCTGCACGGATGCGGAATCGGAACGTCCCCCTGGAGATGCAAGGCAAGCAGTGGACGTTTACCATGCGAAGTCTGCGACGGAATATTTATGCATCAAAATAAGAACATTGAACTTTTTGCAGCAGAGTCAATTGTTGAGCCCCTGATTATTCAGGTGCTCGGAAGGAGGAACCAATATGATAAAAATGGCTATTATCGGGGGAACCGGTGTATATGATCCCCAGATACTGGAGCAGATTAAAGAACAAGTCGTCGAGAATCGCTATGGAAAAGTAAAACTTTTAACCGGCTATTATGGAAATGAAGAGATAGCATTTATTGCCCGACATGGAAGTGATCATAGTGTGCCACCTCATCTTATTAATTATCGGGCCAATATTATGGCCCTGAAACAGATAGGGGTAAAGCATATTATTGGTACAGCCGCCGTAGGGTCATTGCATTTTGAATATAAACCGGGGGATATCGTATTAGCTGATCAATTTCTCGATTTTACACGCTCACGCATTACAACTTTTTATGAAGGCGGAGAAGAAGGGGTAATTCATTGTGATATGACGGTCCCTTATTGTCCGGTTACGCGTGCTGCTATAATTGAAGCCAGTAAACTATCCGGTATTAATGTTGCTAATGGCGGAGTATATGTTTGTACCGATGGCCCTCGATTTGAAACCGGGGCGGAAATAGCAATGTTTAAACAACTTGGAGGTCATTTAATTGGTATGACCAGCGTTCCTGAAGTTACCCTGGCCAGGGAAATGGGAATTTGTTATGCCAATGTCTCAATAGTAACTAATTACGCAGCCGGTATTTCACCTGGTATACTTACTCATGCCGAAGTGGTAGAAATGATGAAAAGCCGCATTCAGCAAGTGCGGGAAATTATGATGAAAAGCGCCGCTTTGCTTCCGGAAACCCGGGAATGTGACTGCGTAAAAATATTGGATGAAATAGGTGTAGGAAAACATGGTTAAAACGGTCCGCTTTGACGGAGAACACTTGATTATTCTGGATCAGAGTAAATTACCCGGAGAAATTAGTTTTGAGACTTGCCGTACGGTAGAAGACGTAGCCGAAGCTATTATCAGGTTGAAAGTACGTGGTGCTCCGTTAATTGGGGTTACAGCTTCATATGGTCTGGCTTTGGGTATGATTAAATATGAAGGTTCCGAACAGGAGCGGGACAATTACTTTCAGGTTATTAAAAACATACTGGCTTCAACCCGGCCAACTGCAGTAAATCTATTCTGGGCTTTGCAGCGTATGGAAGATGTATATAAACAATCAACTAACCTTTCTAATCCGGAATTGGGACAGTTGTTAATGGCAGAAGCTGAACAGATGTTTACCGATGATATAAGAATAAATGAGGCGATTGGTGAATATGGACAGGAGCTGCTGCATAAGGGTAGTCGGGTTATGACCATCTGTAATGCCGGGGCTCTGGCCACCTGTGGCTATGGTACGGCTTTAGGGGTTATTCGTTCAGCATTTAAACGGGGAAAGATAGAGCAGGTATGGGCCTGTGAAACCCGTCCGGTATTACAGGGCTCACGTTTGACCGTTTGGGAGTTGTTACAGGACCGGATACCCGTAACTTTAATTACCGATAGTATGGCTGGATACACGATGAAACTGGGTAAAGTAGATGCAGTAATCACTGGAGCCGACCGTATTGCTGCCAATGGTGATACTGCCAATAAGATTGGAACCTATACGCTGGCAGTGCTGGCTCGTCAGCATAATATTCCTTTTTATGTTGCTGCTCCACTGTCAACTATTGATCGGGAAATTGCAACCGGAGATTTAATTCCCATTGAAGAACGCCAGGCGGAGGAAGTTCGTCAAATATTTGGTATTAATGCCACCGTACCTGAAGTAAGTGTTTTTAACCCGGCCTTTGATATTACTCCTCATGAACTTATTGATGGCATTATTACTGAACGGGGAATAATTAAGCCTCCCTATTTAAACCAGTTATAATTAATTTAGTGAAGTAAATTATTTTGCATACGGCATTTATGTCATATAGTAAAAATAAATAATTTTAGCTCATTATTAGAGGAGGAAAAAATAACATGCAAACCCTGATTAAAAATGTCAGCATCATTCCGATGGATGGTGATGAAAATGTAATTGAAAAAGGATACATAATAGTAGAGGATGATACGATAAAAGAGGTTATGTCGGGGGAGCCGCCCCAGGGAGATTTCGGGCAGGTAATTGATGGAACAGATCAGGTGGCCTTACCGGGTTTCATAAATACCCATACTCATGCAGCTATGACCCTGTTGCGTGGATATGCTGATGATTTACCCCTGAAGGAATGGCTGGAAACCAAAATATGGCCAATGGAAGATAAACTGACTGGCGATGACATTTATTGGGGAACTATGCTGGCTATAGTTGAAATGATAAAATCCGGTACTACTACATTTATGGACATGTATTTTCATATGGACCGGGTAGCTGAAGCAGTTAATGAAACCGGTATCCGGGCAGTAATATCACGGGGAATGATAGGAGTCGGACCGGAAAATGAGAGGGCAATTACCGAATCCCTGGAGCTTATAGAAAAATGGCACCAGACAGCGGGAGGCAGAATTCAGTATAAATGGGGCCCTCATGCACCTTATACCTGCCCGCCGGACTATTTGCGCCGCGTTATGGAGTTAGCTAAGCAAACCGAAACCGGTATCCATATTCATATTTCTGAAACCAGCGGGGAAATTGAAGATATTAAAAAACAATATGGTAAAAGTCCGGTGGAACTTTTGGAAGAGACAGGCTTATTCAGTGTTCCGGTAGTTGCCGCTCACTGTGTTCATCTCAGTGAAAACGATATTCAAATTCTAAAAAATAATAACGTGGGAGTAGCCCATAATCCTGAAAGCAATATGAAATTGGCCAGTGGCATTGCCCCGGTCCCTGAAATGCTGACCGCAGGAATAGCAGTAGGGTTAGGTACTGATGGTACTTCCAGCAATAATAACCTGGATATGATTCAGGAAATGCGCAGCTGTGCTCTATTGCATAAAGTTAACACCGCCAATCCTACCGTTATTCCTGCTTATCAGGCTTTGCAAATGGCTACCTGCAACGGTGCAGAAGTATTGGGTCTGACTAAACAGACCGGAAGGCTGACTCCTGGTTTAAAGGCGGACATTATACTAATGAACCTGAACCAGGCCCATATGACTCCCTGTTATGATCTGGTAGCTAACCTGGTATATGCTTCCCAGGCCAGTGATGTTGAAACGGTTATTGTCGATGGCCGGATATTGATGCAAAACCGTCAGCTAAAAACTATAAACGAACCAGAAGTTATAGCGCAATGCCGGGCGATTGCCAGTCGACTGACCGGAGTCTAATCAACTTTCCAGTCCTTTTTGGCATGAGTACCATCACAGAATGGACGGTTATTACTTAAACCGCAACGGCATAGACTGGTCTTGCCTTCCCGGTTAATGATATTTCCATCTGTATTGGTAATGGTAAAGGGACCATCAATAAGTATAGGGCCGTTGCGCAGTATTTTCATAGTTATTACCGGTTGACCGTCATACTTTATGGTCATAGAACCCGGACCACCTGCCAGAGCCGGATCCACCTTCGAACCTTCGGGTAATGAGTAGCGTAAGGCTCCTGAAGGACATAAATCAATCAGGCGGATAATCTCCTCAGCGCTGGCGGCATTAACATTTATCCAGGGTCGGGCATCCAGATTAAATACCTGGGGTAACTTTTTCAGGCATATGGCAGAATGAGAACAGATTTCTGATTCCCAATGAACAATAATATCATCAGTCCGGTATTCTTTCATAATAAATCACTACTTTCCGTAAATATTTTATTTAATATACCATAAAAAATCATCATTAAGCACCTAAAAAGGAAGGGGAATGAATATTGCCACCAGTAGTATCTTTTGTAGGACGACATAATTCAGGTAAAACCACGCTGCTGACAGAAGTAATCAAACAGTTAAAACAGCAGGATTTAACGATTGCCGTTATTAAACATGCCCAACATTTGGATATAGATGCCAATGATGCTGGAAGATTATATTCAGCTGGAGCTGATCAGGTGATGGCGGCATCATCGCATACTCTAATACAGTATCAGCGACAGGAAAGCGAAGATTTAATATTTTTACTGAATAAAGTAGGGCCGGCCGACTTAATTATTACTGAGGGGTTTAAACAATACCACTACCCAAAAATAGAAGTACTACGTAAGGATATTGACCCTAATCCATTGCGGCTGGACAATATAATTGCCCGCGTAAGCGATTTTGATTTATCATCCTACTCTGAACCAGTTTTTTCTTTTGAACAGACAGTTGAACTGAGCAGGTTCTTAATAAAGATTCTGGGTCTTAAAACCAACATTTAATTTAGCAGCACTAAATTTAACAAATATCTCTTAAAGTAATAAACGAACGAACCGCGGTGTTCGTTCTTTTTTTATGGATAAAACCCAAATATTAATCCTGATCAAATAATCCTGATATGCAAATAGCCATATACTATAAATCAATACATAACCATATAGAATAGTCATTTCAATAAATGCAGACAAATTGCTTTATTAATAAATGAAATTTACATGTTAATAAATAGATGAAATTTAAGGAAATAGGCTTATTAACGAATTAGAAAAGCATTATTTAACGCAATGTTAATAAAATCAATAATATATGAATACATAATATGAAAATATATTATAATAATGTGAAAATGGTAGCAGGGAAAGGGCTTATGTGGAATAATAGTAAATGGATAGATTCTATACATATAAATAAAAAATAGGTGGCTCTAAAGTGCCTGTTCATACATTTTGCGAAGGAGGTGAAAAAATGGCTAATTATGTAGACATTATTGAACTTTATCGGGGGAAAAAGGGCGGTATCATCGAGGCATTTCATGCTCTGCAAAATGAATTTAATTATATTCCCGAAGAAGCATTGGGATTAGTTGCCAAAACCTTTGGCGTTTCAGAAGCAGAAGCTTATGGTGTGGCTACCTTTTATTCTTATCTGTCTGTAAAACCCAGAGGGAAATATATAGTTCGCATGTGTGAAAGCGCGCCGTGTCATATTGCCGGTGCAGACCAGGTAGTTAAAGCTATTGAAAGTTATCTGGGCATTAATGTTGGGGAAACTACTGCTGATGGTAAGTTTACCTTTGAATTGTGCGAGTGTATCGGACAATGTCAGGCAACTCCGGTAGTAACTATCAACAGCGAACCGATTTTTAACGTATCACCGGAACAGATACCTGAAATACTATCCGCTTGCAAGTAAAGCAGAAGGGAGGGAGAACATGGCTCAGGAGTACCGCGTATTATTGGAATACGCTGATAAGATTGATCCTGCCAATGCTGCTGACTATATAAAAGTCGGCGGTTATAAAGGTTTGGAAAAGGCTCGTGGAATGGAGCCTAAGGCCCTGATTGAAGAAGTTAAGAAGTCCGGCCTCAGAGGTCGCGGCGGGGCAGGTTTTAATGCTGGGATGAAATGGAGTTTCGTTCCCCAGGATGCACCCGTTAAGTATGTGGTCTGTAACCTGGATGAAGGTGAGCCTGGAACATATAAAGACCGCATAATATGCCAGAAGAATGCTCAGGCCCTGCTGGAAGGTATGGCTATTTGCGGAGCTGCTATAGGTTCAAATCAGGGATATATTTATTGTCGGGGTGAATATCCTTTTGTTGTCGATCTGTTAAAGCGAGCCGTAGAAAGTGCCAAAGCAGAAGGGGTATTGGGAGATTTTGATATTGAGGCACGGATGGGTGCCGGAGCTTATGTTTGCGGCGAAGAAACGGCCTTAATCGAGTCTATTGAGGGACATCGCGGAGAACCAAGATTTAAACCGCCGTTCCCCGGTGTTGAAGGTTTATGGGGCGTACCTACCGTGGTAAATAATGTGGAAACCTTTGCCTGTTTACCGTATATCCTTACCAGAGGGGCAGAATGGTTTGCCGGTATTGGTGCTCCCAAATATCCTGGTACCAAGATTGTTACTCTGACAGGTGATGTTGTAAACAGTACCTGGTTTGAAGTACCTACTGATATGACTTTAAGAGAAGTAATCTTTGAACTGGGCGGCGGAGTTAAAAACGGCAAAAAATTTAAGGCGGTTCAAGTAGGCGGAACATCCGGTGCATTTATACCGGAAGCTAATCTTGATTGTCCTATAGATTTCGATTCCATGGGCAACATGGGGGCTGCCCTTGGCTCAGGTGCCGTATTGGTATTGGATGAAACCAGAGACATTGTAGATGTAGTAACCCGTATTTCCAAATTTTTTGAACATGAATCCTGTGGGAAGTGTAATCCATGTCGGGAAGGCACCTTCCGTTGCCGGGAAATAATGGAGAAAATTAATAATGGTAATGGCAGTGAAAAGGATATTGATAATTTGCAACTATTATCCAAGGTGATGCAAAAAGCTGCCTTGTGTGGCTTGGGACAAGCTGCACCTATTCCTATTGATTCAACGATAAAACATTTTAAACATGAATATTCAAGAAAACTGGTCGTTACCAGTGGAAAGGGGGGGCATTAGATGATCAGCCTGACAATTGATGGCAAAGAAGTACAGGTTCCTAAAGGAACAATGCTTCTGGAAGCTTGCCGTATAGCTGGGGCAGATATCCCTACCCTATGTTATGATCCGGACTTAAAATTGGCCGGTTCCTGCCGGATGTGTGTTGTAGAAGCTAAAGGCAGAAGAAACCTGCTGGCTACCTGTGTAACTCCAGCTGAGAACGGCATGGAGATTCATACTGAGAGCAGCGATGTTATTGAAGCTCGCAAAATAATTTTGGAATTACTTCTTTCCCGTCATAAACTGGAGTGTCATACCTGTGAAAGCGATGGCGACTGCAAACTTCAGGATTATTGCTATCGTTATGGAGTAGCTGACTCCAGGTTTGATGGAGAAGGCCCGCATTTTACCAAACCGGATCCCAATCCATTTATTATGAGGGACTACGACAAATGTATTATGTGTACCCGCTGTGTTAGGGCATGTGATGAAATTACCGGTGCATTGGCAATTAATATTAAAGATCGTGGACATCATGCTAAGATTTCTACTGCATTTGATGGTAACCTGGCTGATTCTACCTGTGTATTCTGCGGACAATGCATAATGGTTTGCCCGGTTGGAGCTTTAACCAGTAAAGTATCCGCTGGCAAAGGTAAGCCTTATCAGACTGAAAAGGTAGTTACTACCTGTACCTATTGCGGAACTGGTTGCACTCTGGCATTAAATGTAAAAGGTGATAAAGTAGTTGGAGTAACTTCAGTACGTGATATAGAAAAGAGCCCGGTTAACAATGGTGCATTGTGTGTAAAGGGACGCTTTGGCTGGGACTTTATTAATTCGGATGAGCGTCTGACCACACCACTAATTCGTGAAAATGGTGAACTGCGTCAGGCCAGCTGGGATGAAGCTCTTGATTATACAGCTTCAAGACTTAAAGGTATAAAAGAAAAACATGGTGCTGATTCCATTGCCATGTTTACATCAGCACGCGTAACCAACGAGGAGAACTATCTGGCGCAAAAATTCACTCGTGCGGTACTTGGTACCAATAATGTTGATCATTGCGCCCGTCTCTGACACTCCGTTACTGTCGCCGGTCTGGGGGCAGCATTTGGTAGTGGAGCGATGACCAATACCATTGGTGAACTGGAAAATGATGCAAAAGCCATTTTTATTATTGGAACTAATACTACGGAAAATCATCCGGTTATTGGTTACAAGATTAAACAAAATGTTCGCAGGAACGGTGCAAAACTGATAGTTGCTGATCCGCGTCGCATAGAACTGGCGGAAATGGCAGATGTATATATGCAGTTTGTACCGGGTACTGACGTAGCACTTATGAATTCGATGATGAATGTTATTTTAAATGAGGACTTATTGGATAAGGAGTTTATAGCCAACCGTACTGAAGGCTTTGAAGATTTCAAGGCTATTCTGGAAAAATATACTCCTGAAGCTATGGAAAAAGTAACCGGGGTACCAGCTGAAGATGTTCGCAAGGCTGCTAGAATTTATGCTGAATCTGAAGCAGCAGCCATATGTTATGCCATGGGATTGACACAGCATAGTACCGGAACTGACAATGTAAAGACGGCTTGCAACCTGGCTCTGATGACCGGCAATCTGGGCAGACCCGGTACCGGTGTAAATCCTTTACGTGGCCAGAATAATGTTCAGGGGGCTTGTGACATGGGCGGACTGCCTAATGTATATACCGCCTACCAGAATGTAACTGTAGAAGCCAACCAGGAAAAATTTGAAAAAGCCTGGGGTGTAAAGCTTTCCAATAAAGTGGGTCTAACGCTTACTGAAGCAATTGGCAAGGCACATCATGGTGAATTAAAGGCATTATATGTTTTGGGTGAAAACCCCATGATGAGTGATCCGGATCTGCAGCATGTGGAAGAAGCTCTGGAGAATCTGGAATTCCTGGTAGTACAGGATATCTTCCTGACTGAAACTGCTCAGAAGGCCGATGTAGTATTTCCGGGTGTAACTTTTGCTGAAAAAGACGGTACTTTTAGTAACACGGAAAGAAGAGTGCAGAGAGTCAGAAGGGCCATTAATCCTATTGAGGGAGCACGCTGTGACTGGCAGATTATTTGCGATTTATCTACCAGTATGGGTTATGCTATGAGCTATGACTCTCCTGAGGAAATATTTGAGGAAATTCGCAGCCTTACTCCTTCGTATGCTGGTATTACCTATGATAGAATAGATGTAACCGGTATTCATTGGCCATGTCCGACTGTAGAGCATCCGGGTACTCCAATTCTACATCGGGAAAAATTCAATCGCGGATTAGGGCTTTTCCATGTGGTTGAGTATAAGGAAGCAGCTGAGTTGCCGGATGAAGAATATCCATTAATTCTCTCCACCGGACGCAGTCTGTTCCATTATCATACCGGAACCATGACCAGGCGTTCCTCAGGTCTGGATGCTCATAAACCACATAATGAGCTGGAAATAAATCCGATTGATGCTGAAAAATTAAATATTATGGACAATGAAATGGTTAAGGTAGTAACCCGGAGAGGTTCTATTGATATCAAAGCGAAGATATCAGATATTTTAGAGCCGGGAGTTATTTTTACTACTTTCCACTTTGCAGAAGCAGCAGCAAATAGATTAACTAATGCTGACTCATTGGATCCGGTTGCCAAGATACCTGAATACAAGGTTTGTGCAGCCAGAGTGGAAAAAATCTCATAAAAACCAAACGAAAAAAAGGGACTGCAGTTAAACGCAGTCCCTTTTTTTGTTTACAAGGTTTAGATTTTCAGTCAGGTTCAAAAAATTTCTAACTATCCTCAACAGAAAACCCAACTCATCATGAATAATACTTAATCGTGATTGGTATAACCTCTTTCCTGAGCCAGCATGTCCAGATAGACGGTTTCAACATTAGCTATAAATAGATCTACGGACTTTCCACCCACTCTTTCATCGTAAGTTTTAAGGTAACCTTTACACTTCTCACATACAAAAAGCTGATAGGCATCATCGCCTTCAATTTTAATAAAAGACAAACTACCAGGTTTATCAGCACCACAGTGTACGCAAAACAGGAATCGGGAAGGCCATTCACTAAAGCAACGGTCGCAGAACATAAGTCTTTGACCATCTTCACTGCGCAGACGACTTATATGCGATTTTGCTCCGCAAACAGGGCAGATAGTATAAAATTCCCAATCTAGAGTCTCACTTTTAAGAGCATCAGTATAGTGTTCAGCAATTAAACGAAGAAAAGGCCGCAATGCATGGTCTAAAGTAAAGTACAAAAATTCCTCAGATATATTCAGCTGGGTAGCCATTATTTGCAGGTATTTATCATCCAGCTTGATTAACGATTCAATAATTTGTTCAAAGGAAAAAGCATCAATACCCCGCATAATACTATCCAAATACAAAGCAGTGTTTGGTCTGGCTTCATAGAGAAAAGCAATAAGAGCTCTATAAACCTGATTAAAATCTTTTTCATCAATATAATGTCTTACTTGCATCAATAAAGGTTTCTTTCTGCTGTTGAGCAAAGGCTCTATATCTTGGGTATGATGAATGAAAGTCTTACGTAGTTTGATAGTCTGTTCGTTCTGCCAGCTTTCCAGTTGTTTGTAAAAATCGACATAACCTTCAGGAAGCTCGGCAGGTGGTTGACGATCCACTTAGATCACTCCTTAAATAATATAATTACCTTTTGATTAGTATACCATGTAGCAGGATTTAAACTATAGTAGGACTAGATATTAATAAGTAAAAAATAAAAGCAGGGGCGACTCATAAAGTCGCCCCTTGATAATGTACTAATGGAATAATATTAGGCTTCTTCCTCTTCTGCTTTGTTTCCATAAGTTTCTTCATACCAGATAGCATGATGATGCTGAGCCCAGTCTTTGCGAACAGTACCTTTCCACATTCCCCAGAAGGATTCACCGGAACCGGGATGGAAAGAACCCAGATATCCATGCATACATACCATCAGGGTAGCGAATACCATAGCAATATCATGGGTAGGATAAGCTACTCTTACTAATCCTGCCGGAAAGATACTCGGAAACCACATGATATACCCGCTTATTACCAGTAGAATAACCATAGTCGGGGTTACCATGGAATTGCCCTTTTCACCGCCGTTAAAGCGGGTTTGGGGAGGCATTTTTACCGGGAAACCTAAAAACTCCAATGGGAATTTCATGACAAAGATGATGTCATTCTTTCCAAAACGGAGCAGGTCTTTTACCCAGTCAATGATGCCTTTGAAATCAAATATTACAAAGAAAGCAATGAATAAAGTTAAAAATACTGCTGCGATACGATGAATCAATCCGGCACCGCCGTAGCCTCCAAATATAGCGGCCAGCCAATCGGCTCCGTCTACAAACAACACCAGACCGGTAAAAAGGCAGAGCAGGAAAGTAACCGTATGTCCCCAGTGCGTTACACGGGCTACCAGATTAAACCTTTCTACTCGTTCCAGGTCTTCACGATATTCGGGAACTAACTGCATTATTCATGCCCCCCTTCTACATGCGCACCATGCTCTTCGTGTCCAGCATGTTTATTAGCCAAAATTCTGGTAGTAACAAAACTGGTTGCTGATCCGGCTATAGCCAGGGGTATCAGCCAACCCAGCCAGGGCTGTACCCAGTCCTGCCAGAACGGGATTTGTTTGGGTATATGCGGATCAATTGGCAGACCAAATTTGTCCGGTGTATCAGTTAGAATATAGAGTTTATTAAGGCCACCTAATTCAAGCTTTCCGTAAATTGTAGCCCGTGGAAATCCATTGGCCCTTAAAAACTTTACACGTTCTTCTGCTTCTGCCAACAACTCAGCTCTATCGCCGAATTTTAAAGCATTAGCAGGGCAGGTTCTTGCACAAGCCGGAGTCAAACCTTCGCTAACCCGATCTGCACATAAGGTACATTTGGCTATTTTATCTTCCCGTTTACGATACTTGGGAATATGAAACGGACAGGCATAGGTGCAATATTGACACCCAATACATTTGTCCGGATCATGTATAGTTGCGCCCCATTCAGTTTTGCTGTAAGCCTGACGGGGACATACCTGCATGCAGGCCGGATCAAAACAGTGGAAACAGTTGTATTTCAAGAAGTTCCAGCGTACACCATCTACCGGGTCTTCTTCTTCCATAAATTTAATTATGGTGAAGGTGTCCCCATTGGTATCTTCATGGGTTGAATAATTGCCCTTGAACGGTTCCATAACGGCCGGAAGCTGATTCCAGTCCTTACAGGCTATCATGCAACCACGGCAGGCGGTACACTTACTGCTGTCATACAGATTTGTCATATATGCCATCGTTAAGCCCTCCTTATGTCGCATAGAAATGCCTTGTATTCAGGACACATGGAGTTTGCACATCCGATATGCGGGGTTAGCCGATTGGCTATATCGCCGGTGGCAAATCCTTTAAAGCCAAATTGCCAGATAGCTCCAACCATATGCACTATTTCACCGTTAATATTCATAGGTTTAAGGCGCTTGGTTACGCAAGCTACCGCACTAATATCACCCCTGCTGGTGGAAACGATTACCTTGCGACCATTTTTGATGTTCTTTTCTTTGGCCAGTTCTTCACTAATTTCAACAAACATATCCGGCATTAACTCAGACAACCATGGCAAGTTGCGTGTCAAGGCTCCAGTCTGCCAGTGTTCAACTACCCGGTAAGTGGTAGCCACATAAGGGAAATCTTTGGAGTTACCCTGTTTATCAGGTTCCCATACCTTGACACAGGGATTATTCTGCTGACTATTAATTTTATTCGTGGTCGGGCTTTCCCAGGGTTCGTAATGTTCCGGGAACGGACCATCCTTCATTGAGGTTTTAGCAGCAAATATACAGCCAACCCCTTCGGGTCTCATAATAAATGGATTCTTTCCTCCCGGTTCTTCCGGTGCCAGAGTAACATTGAAGTCAGGAACATCGTCCCCAACCCATTTACCCAGTTTACCGGTAGCAGGATCGCCAACTGCAGTAGCATCCCATTGGATTAGAGCCCGCTTTTCGTCCCCCGGCCAGGGAGTTATGCCATCAGGTTGTACAGAACAACGGTTATAAACAATTCTGCGGTTTACCGGCCAGGACCATGCCCAGTTTGAGAATAATCCCAGTCCATGTTTGGAATTATCCTTGTTGTCACGGTGCATAGGTTTGTAGTCAAGCTCTCCGGTTGGAGTAAGTCCCATACACCCGCAATATACCCAGCAACCACACGCAGTAGTGCCATCATCCATCAGTTTGGCAAAGCTGGGTACCGGTTTATTGTCGGCCAGATAGTAGCCGTTTAATTCCAGGGCTACTTTCATAATATCAGGTTCATGGCCATGACCATAATCCCAATTTAGATTAACAATTGGTTCATCCTGAGGTTTGGTGCTGCCCTGATACAGTTTTCTCACCCGGGTGGCAATCTGGTCTACAATCCACAGATCAGCTTTAGAGTCGCCTACCGGTTCAGCACCTTTCCAACGGAACTGTACCCAGCGACCTGTTTGTGCTGCAGTACCTTCTTTTTCAAAAACTGCACAAGCCGGCAGGAAGAATACTTCAGTTCCAATATCAGCTGGAGTCTTGCGATCTACTTTGTCATTATGAACTGCTCTTTCCCAAGCCTGATAAGTCCAGAAGTCAGCAGTTTCATTCAACCACAGATCAGCTTGAACCATCCATTTTAGATTACATAGTGCTTCCTGTTCTTTATTGGCGTTAGGACCGCCAACTACCGGATTGGTTCCCATTACAAACAGACCGTCAATTTCTCCCTTATGCATGGCTTCAAACATGGCAATATGAGAGTAATTCTTTTTACTGTCCCGTTTGGGCAGGTAGTGATAACCAAAATCATTATTCTTGGTTGCAGCATCGCCCCACCAGGCTTTTAGCAGACTGGTTACCCACTTAGGAGTATTGGAACGATAACCTTTGGTAGTTTCTTTAGTCAGGAAAGCAGTAAGGTCCTTATGCTCCGGTGCATTACTTGGTGAAGTTATATAACCTGGGATGATATGGTATAACAAAGCCATATCAGTTGCTCCCTGAACATTATTTTCACCACGCAGGGCGTTAATGCCACCACCAGGGCGACCCATATTACCCAGCAGTAATTGTACAATTGCAAATGCACGGATATTCTGACTGCCTACCGTATGTTGGGTAATACCCATGGCATACAGTATTGTTCCAGTTTTATCCTGGGCACCAGTGCTGCAGAAGGTTTCCAGAACCTGCATATATTTATTCTTTGGGGTACCGGTAATACTACAAACAGTATCAATATCATAGCGGGAGTAATGTTTCTTTAGCAATTGTAGAACTGAACGGGGATGAGTCATGGTCATATCCTTGACTGGACTACCTTCGGCATCCGTCTCATAATCCCAACTGCTTACATCGTATGCCCGTTTATCAGGGTCATAGCCGGAGAAAATACCATCATTGAAGCTAAACCCCTCTTTAATCAGGAAAGTAGCATTAGTATAATTGGCAACATATGCTTCGTGATAAAGTTTGTTTTCCAGAATATACTTAATCATTCCACCCAGGAAAGCTATATCCGTTCCGGAACGCAACGGAGCATAAACATCTGCTTTGGCAGAAGTACGTGTAAAGCGTGGATCAACATGAATAATTTTTGCTCCCCGATCCTGGCGTGCGCGGTCCAACCAGCGAAAACTTACCGGATGGTTTTCTGCTGCATTGCTGCCCATAATTAAGGCTACATCCGTATTTTTCAGGTCGACCATATGGTTGGTCATGACTCCTCGTCCAAATGAAGGTGACAAACCTGCCACCGTTGAGGAGTGTCAGATACGGGCCTGTGTTTCCAAATATACCAAACCTAATGCTCTCATTAATTTACTGTGTAAATAGCACTCTTCGTTATCCAGACCGGAGCCGCCTATAGAACCAATTCTTTCCGTACGGTTTACAATTACTTCGGTGCCATCTTCAAGCTTTTCTTTGTGGATAAAACTGGCGTCACGAGTCTCTTTTACACGCTTGGCTATTTCATCCAACATCCAATCCCAATCTTTTTCCTCCCATTTGTCGCTGCCTGGAGCGCGATACAGCGGTTTTGCAACCCGCTTGGGGTTAACCACCTGTTCTCCATTGTGCGGGTCATAAATCTCTCTGAGGTTAAACATGGCTGCACCCTTACTACAAGCCCCTCCCATATTAATAGGATTGTCAGGGTCGCCCTGGATACTCAGGAGTTTTTCATACTTGCCAGAACTATCAGTCTGCGAGTATACTACCAGTCCGCAGCCAGATGCACAGTAAGGACAGACAGTAGGCACCGGAGTTACATTTTTCGTTCTGAGTTCTTTAATTGCACTTGCGGTAGCATTGAGGTCAAAACCAAGTTCAACTACTGCAAATGTAGCTGCGGTTGCACCGGTAACCTTCAGAAACTGCCTACGAGTAACCTTCATTATACATCACACTCTCCTTTCCCCACATAGTCAAATTTAGCGTAAAGCTCTTAACATAGACATTATAGCATCTTAACTGTACCATCAGTAACATTATAAAGGCTTTCATAACAATTTAGTACTGTGTAGAAAGTGCTAAAGTTGGTACAAATTATTCTTGCTACAATCTTGTCTATGATTTTGAACTCCAACTAACTACAATTAATATGGTCTGGAATAACCTAATCTATAGGAACATTCGACATTTAGGGATAAAAACCTTGCTAATTTCATTTATTGCCTTATATATAAAATCTATTAATGAAAACTATAACCAGGGATTATTTATCTGCTCTGGGATGTTATTTGTCCTGAAGATTTTAAGTTATAACCCCCTATTTGATCAATGTGTTTTTTAAATTCATTACTTTGAATAACGCTTAGCAGTTGCTCAAGTCGTATGTCGCCTAACCGTTCCGGCAAAATACATAAATCGTAACTTTCTTCTGCCAACGGGACAAAATCCAAATCCAATGCTCGGGCACTGGAGTATATTCCCAGGGCAACATCACCGGCATCATTTTTTACGGCAGCTGCTACAGCCAGATGCGTATATTCCTCCCGGTTATAACCATATATAGAATTGCTGTCAACCCCTTGCTGCTGCAACATAAAGTCAAGTAAAAGTCTTGTACCGGAGCCCTTTTGACGATTAATATAACGAATATTATCCCGGGTGATATCCTGCAAAGACTGGACATTTAAAGGATTACCCTTTTTTACTATTAAACCTTGTTGGCGATTGACCAGATTAATCAGACACCAATCCTGACCTGGCAAATAACGATTTACATAGCTGGTATTATATTTCCCGGTTTCATAATCCAACAGATGAATTCCGGAGAAATGAGTTTCACCCCGACGTAAAGCCATTAAACCGCCCATACTGCCAACATTGCTGGAAATGAGCCGTAATCCATAAGATTTGTACAATAAATCAGCCAGAATATCAATACTCATGTCATGGCTGCCGATACATACCAGTGTTTCATCAAGAACTTTGCGAGGACGCCATAGTTTGATCTGACAATCTTCACCGGCATTAATTCCTTCTTTGCCACGGGGTATAACTGTTATACCATCAGCTTTTACCAGACTGGTAGTTATACCGGCACCTCTGTTTAGAGGGTAGGCCAGATATTTACCTTCCATATAAGCCAGATTAACATTAATAAACTCGTCAACGCCCATTGAAGAGGCAATCTTTCTGGACATTTGGGCAGTAATAGTTTCCGGTTCCGGTAGATCAATAGCTTGTTTTTTTAATAATACCGGCTTAGCAAACAGGGAAAAAACCAGTTGGGCCGAAATTGGGTAACCTGGTACTCCTATAAGCGGTTTATTATCTATAATACCCAGGATAGCTGGTTTGCCCGGGCGGGTAGCAATGCCATGAACTATCAATTCACCTAATTCTTCTACAATTGATGAGGTATAATCTTCCCGTCCAGCGGAAGAACCGGAACAAACCACTATAAAATCAGCCTGGTCTTTAACTGATAAAACTGCCTGTTTAATTGCTTCCCGGTCATCTATTACTATGTTCTGTCGCCAGGGTACAGCCCCCCATTCCAGGCATAATCCGCTTAGCATATGACTATTTGATTCTACAATCTCACCGGGAGCCATTTCCGGATTTCCGTATTCAACTAATTCAGTTCCAGTTGGGATAATAGCTACTACCGGTTTTTTTACAACTTCTATATCAGTAATGGCAGCATTTAATAAAGCAGCAATTTCGTATGGCCCAATAGTTTGCAAACTGGTCATTACCATATCACCAGTTACCAAATCTTCGCCAACCGAGCGAATATGCTGCCAGGGGACAGCTGCTTTGATAATCTGTACAGAGTTTTCGATATAATTGACATCTTCTATCATTATTACCGAGTCATACTGCGGAGGGATATAATCACCGGTATCAACTTCCAGATATTGCTCTTTGGCAAGAGTAATCGGGTTAGTTTCGGTGGCCGTAAATGTAACATCGGCTTTAACAGCAATTCCATCCATAGCAGAAGCAATATAGTGAGGTGATGAGCGCTTGGCAATAACCGGGTGTAATGATACTCTGCCCTGGGAGTCCAGGACCGGGATAGTTTCTCCCGTCAGATTAAAATAGCCAACTTGTTCCAATTGATTTATAAATAATTGTTGCGCTTTTTCCAGGGGCATATTTTCAATATAAACTTTGCGTGACATATAAACGTACTCCTTGCTGAAATTAATATTTCTATTTAGAATTTATCACAAATCAGCTTGCTAATACATCAGAGCAATTTATATTGTCTTATTTGACTGAGAATATAACTAAGGTATTATAAATAATGAAGATAGAAATTTGGCAGCTAATGAGGTGTTTTTTGTGCGTGAATTCCTGGATGTTGTTACTGTTGATACAGCTCTGGAAAGAATAAAAAAAGTTTTTACCCATACAGATATTGAATGGGTACCGCTTTCCGAATCGCATAATCGTACTCTGGCAGACAGTATAAGCAGTCCTGAACTATTGCCAGCTTTTACGCGCTCAACAGTGGATGGATATGCAATTAGGGCACAGGATTCTTTTGGCAGCAGTGAGTCTTTACCGGCTTTTTTAACTTTAACTGGAGAAGTTATAATGGGGAGGAGTACAGAGTTTTCATTATCATCAGGAGAATGTGCCTGGATTCCGACCGGAGGAATGCTGCCGGGGAATAGTGATGCAGTAGTTATGGTGGAATATACTGAAAAGCTTGATGAGAAGACCGTATTAATTTATCGTCCGGTAGGACCGGGAGATAATACCATGTTAAAAGGTGAGGATATATCTCTGGGACAGGAATTATTTCCTGCCGGTCATCGGTTAAGGCCACAGGATATTGGCCTGATGGCTTCTTTGGGAATTACCGGGGTAGCCGTTTTACGGCCAATAAAAGTAGGGATTATTTCTACCGGAGATGAAATTGTTCCGATTGAAAAATCTCCTTTAATCGGACAAGTAAGGGATGTAAATACATATGCCCTGGCAGCGGCAGTTGAAGCATGTGGAGCTATAGCTAAAACTTATCCCATAGTGAAAGATGACTTTGTCCTGCTTAAACAGGCTATGGAAGAAAGCCTGCAGGAAAATGAGATGGTACTTATTTCAGGTGGCAGCTCAGTGGGAATTGCAGATATGACATTGACAGTATTATTGGATTTTCCTGATTCCGAGTTAATATTTCATGGTGTAGCAGTTAAACCGGGAAAACCGGCCATGGCAGTACGGGAAGGGGAAAAACTGGTAATAGGACTGCCTGGTCATCCGGTATCAGCTTTAATGATGTTTTATACCCTATGCAGCCCGGTGCTCAATCCATATCCTCTTCGTCAGTCCACAGCTAAACTATCCTTGAATGTTGCATCACAGGCGGGAAGGGATGATTATATACCAGTTGCTTTTATGCCGGATAAAGAGTACGTGGAACCCTTGCTGGGAAAATCGGGCCTTATGAGTATTTTGGCCCGTGCTGATGGTTATATCCATATACCTTATGAAAAACAAGGGATAAAGAGCGGTGAATCAGTAAAGGTTACTTTTTTCCATTCATGAGGTGATTGTTTTGTCCAAGCTTAATGTGGATTTAGAGACTGCCATTAAATTATGTCTCCAAGCGGATAGAATTCCTGAAATAAAATACATTACTTTGGAAACAGCTGTGGATTATATAGTTGCTGAAGATATCATAGCCGGGATTAATATGCCGGGTTTTGCTCGTTCATTGGTGGATGGGTATGCTCTTCATAGAGATAATATAAATTTGAATTCACCTATACAAAAGCTCAGAATATCAGGCGAAATAGCTGCCGGGCAACCGGCTACCGTTCCCCTGTCTCCAGGCATATGCTTTCGGGTAATGACTGGAGCCCAGGTTCCAGATGGGACTGCGGCAGTCCTTAAACAGGAACTGGCCGTCCTGCAGCAGAACTACATTTCTTATACAGATTATGTCAAAGATAATGAGAACCTCCAATTGATAGGAGATGTAATTACTGCCGGGGACAAAATTGCTTTTGCGGGAAGCCGCTTAAATCCTGAAACTTTGGAACAGATTGCTTGTACAGGTATAAGCCATGTACCTGTATTTAAAAAACCTCGTGTATATATTATTGTAACTGGTACTGAGTTGGACCAACCGGGACAACCTTTAAGAACAGGTCATATTTATAATAGTAATCGTACTCTTTTCAGTACTCTAGTATCTAAAGCCGGTGGGCAACCGGAGTCATCTGAATTGGCTATCGGAGATGATTTACCTGCTTTGATGCAAGAGATTAAAACTGCAGTTCATAAAGCTCCACTCGTTATTATTAGTGGCGGAACTTCAGACGGGCAATATGATATTGTGCCAAACGCCCTGGAGAAACTGGGTGCCCGGTTTTTATTCCGGGAGTTGGATTTACGTCCGGCACATCGAACCTCAGCTGCCATTTTAGATGGAAGTATTGTTTTTAATGTAACCGGTAATCCATTTGGTGGAGTAATTATGTTTTATGCCTTGATTTCCCCTGTATTTAAATGGTTGCAGGGTATGCGAAATTATGCAAATTCCTGGTTTGATTTTTATTTAGAAAATGATTTACCACGAATAATTAAAGTCAGACGCTTAATGTTGGGTGAATTAACCCTGTCAAATAATGGATTTTCTATTATACCCCATACAAAAATGAAAACTGATATTAATTTACCAGTGTTACTCGATATTCCTGCCGGTCATGGCAGGGTTGGTGACCAGGCCCGAGCTACGCTAATACACCTAACCGTTTGACCTCAGTTGTTGTTCGATTTCTTCGATTAAAGTATCACGCAGTTTGGATAGTTGTTCTACGTCCATGGCCGGGACATAGCAGCCTTCCAATTCATCATGATACCTTTTTGCCCAATTAATAAAACTTACAGCATCTTTGATTCCGGCTTTGGTTCGTTCCCTGGCATTTTCAATCAGATTTATACAGGAATTGATAGCGTCGGTATGCAAAAATCGATCAAAATCAAGCTGTCGTCTGTATTTGCCACCGGATAAAGAACTCCGGATAGGAATTAAGTGCTCGGATACATTTATTAATGCGCGCTGCATGGAAGGCAAGATGATTAAATCAATTTCATCTGGATTAAAGGGATTATGCAGAATTTCACATTCCAGGTTATTCATAGTCAGTACGTTAGTTGTATGCTTAAATAATTGCTGTGTGCCGCTGCCGGGACTACCGGTAACTGCGAATAAACTAAAGTTTTTACCAAGTAAGCTGTCTACAGCAGTTACTACTCCCTGGGGGGTAATAGCTCCATAAAAAAGATGTCTCTGTAACCCGGTTGGAGAACATTGATCAATAAAATCCTCCGATAAAGCCAGAATATTACGATTTACGGCTATCATATCCTGAGCTTCTTCATAATAGCTTGCCCATTCTTCATAAGCCAGTTTAGCTTCTCGCAATCTACGATATGCTCGGGTAAAATTTAAAGAAACCAGACTGGTAAGCTTGACTATGGATTCCCGATGGGAAATAATCTGACCTCGATCCCAGAATTGACCCAGATTAATAATCTCATCTACAGCTCCTGGATAACGCGGTTCAACTATATGCGGAGCAGTTCCGTCCAAAAGAGCTATTATGTGGTTCCCTATTACTACACCATCTATTGAATGGTTGTCAGATGAACACCAATGGTATTCAATGTCGTAACCATTATTGGAGAAGTATTCTCCAATTTGGCGCATTAGCGTGGACTTGCCAACTCCGGGTCCACCTTTTAGAATTATTTTACGGGAGACAAAAGGTGAAACCAGATGATCATAGAAGGAATGAAAACCATAACAAGTATTTCCCCCGGGGAAAAAATGCCGGATTCTAGCCATAAGACACCTCCAAAAACCTGTTTTGCTATTTATATGAAAAACCCTGACTTTTTACGCCCCCCAATTAGTATGGTACATTTATTCGGGGTAATTAAAATGGGAGGTATTAAGACCATATGTCTGCAATTTGGAAACAAAAAAAATATGATCTTGATAAGGTCAAAAATTTACATAAAGAATTAGATGTTTCAGAAACACTGGCACATCTGCTATATAATCGCGGTATAAGGGATGTAAAGCAGGGCAGGGAATTTCTGTTTGCCAACTTGAATGATTTATCTGAACCATTAAATATGTATGGTATGCAATCAGCCTGTCAACGTATCGAATCAGCTATAGAAAAACAAGAGAAAATAGTTGTTTATGGCGACTATGATGTTGATGGGGTATGCAGCACAGTAATATTAACTGAATGTCTGCAGCTATTAGATGCCAGGGTAGATAATTATATTCCCGATCGTTTTAATGAGGGTTACGGATTAAATGATGAGGCGATAAAAGAATTGGCAACGTCCGGCTGTAATTTATTAATCAGCGTTGATTGCGGTATAACTTCTGTTCAGGAAGTAGCTTTGGCCAATTCTTTAGGTATGGAGGTTATCATTACTGATCATCATACCCCCGATATTAATTTGCCAGATGCGGTTAGTATAATAAATCCCCGACTGGATAATAACAAAGCAACTTCCGGTTTGGCAGGAGCAGGTGTAGCTTTTCAACTGGCACGCTCCCTGGGCAGCGACAGAATTGAACCGGAACGCATCTGGCAATGGTTGGATCTGGTGTGTTTGGCTACTATTGCAGATATTGTTCCCTTAACAGGTGATAACCGTATTTTGGTTCGTTATGGTCTGGAAAAAATTCAAACTACTTTTCGCCCCGGATTAAAAGCACTAATGAGGAAAACTGGTAGGGGAAATGAACCGGTTACAACCTGGCAGGTTGGTTTTATACTGGCACCAAGATTAAATGCCGCCGGAAGAATGGCCAGTGCCCGTATAAGTCTTGAATTACTTACCTGTTTTGATGAAAAACATGCTGACGACCTGGCTGAACAATTATGTTTATTGAATAGTCAACGCAAAGATGTTGAAAACAGCATCCTTATGGAAGCCATAAACAGAATTGAAAATGATTATACCTTGCAAACCGCTCCAGTCCTCGTGGTAGATGGAGAAAATTGGCATCATGGTGTACTGGGCATTGTCGCTTCAAGATTATGTGAACGGTATCTGCGACCGGTGATCATGATATCCTGGGAAGGGGATACCGGTAGAGGTTCTGCGCGCAGCGTAGCGGATTTCAATATAATTGAGTCCTTGTCGCAATGCAAGGAATATCTGCTGGCATCCGGCGGGCATAAAATGGCAGCCGGACTAAGCATTAATCGGGAAAATATTGAATTATTCAGACAGAAAATCAATCAGTTGGCTGTCTCCCAGGGAAAACTTCTAACGCTTGATCAGGAAATGGAATTTGAGGTGGAGCTAAATGGTGAATTTATTAATACCAGTTTAATTAAAGAACTGGATTTATTAAAGCCTTATGGTGAAGGTAATCCGCAACCGGTATTTTACTGGAGGAAATGTTCAGTTGACAAACCTTGTACTGTAGGAGATACCAGGCAGCATGTTCGAGCTACGGTTAATCCGGGTAATATTAATATGATCAGTTTTAACCGGCCGGAATTTATACACTTACCAACTCAGGAGATGTATCAGGATATTTTATTCCATGTGGAAGAAAACCATTTTCGTAATCAAACCACTATACAGCTTAAGATTTTGGATATGAGACCTTCAATAAATAATGATATTTTAAATGCAGACTCTTATTGGCCGGCATTTAATAAATATACCCGGGCTATTCAGGATGGTCAGGGTGTGGTAATTGTTTTCCCTACTTATCGTATTCTTTGTTATGGACGGGAGTTTATCAGTCAGTATTTTCGTCCCCATGTAATTCAACCTATACATGGCCGATTATCAGTCAGGCAGCGTCAAATGGCCCTGCAGGCTTTCCAGTCACATAATCAGATTTTTTTAATTACCCGGGCCTTTGCAAACTACTATAATAAAAAGTACCCTTGGCCGGGTCATATTGCTTATGGTATTCATACTTTTCCGTTTGATAACTGGCGTACTACGCAATGTATATCAAGTATGGTTTGGGATACCTGGGGGCAGGATCGGCCAGAATTAAAATGGTTGCCACTGGAAACAACAGATGGAATTAATAAATATGATGATATGTGTGAGTTAGCAGCTGCAGAACTGGCATCTGATAACAGAAATGTAGATATCTCCGGAAAGGAGCAGTTTGTATTAAACGAAGTGCCCGGCAGCATTTTAGAAGCTCATTTACTTATGCAGAGTATTAACCTGCAGGGGGAAATACCGGTTAAAGTAAATTTCTCCCGTGAAGATTTAAAAGTTATCCATAATAAACTGGAACAGATTTACCCTGACCAGGGAGTATTATCACTAGTTTTGTCCTACCTGAAAAAAGAGGGAAAAGTGAGAATCACCCTTAATTTGAATGAGGTTTGTATTGCAATACAATCTGAAACTACAGTTTCAATCACGGCTGAAAAAGTGCTGTCAGCTTTGAATATATTGGTTGATCTGGGCTTGTGTCAAATTGACAAACAGGGTAGTATTATTGAAATAAAGCTCCTTCCTAACCGGCAAACCACTTTGGATTTGGCTGATTCCCCCTATTATCTCGAAGGGATAGCTGAAAAAAAGGCTTTTGCTGATTTGGAAACCAGCTTAAACGATATGCTGATGTGGTGATAATAATGGGCCCCCAGGTAATTATTGAGCGTATAAAAGCATATGACCCCAAAGCAGATACTGAGCTGATTGAGAGAGCTTATAATTATGCTATGATTGCGCATGCCGGTCAAAAACGGATTTCCGGGGAACCCTATATCATTCATCCGGTAGAAGTTGCTTTGATTTTAACCGAGATTGAAATGGATACTCAAACAATTTGTGCAGCATTATTGCATGATGTTATTGAAGATACTGATATAGGTTATATGAGTATAGTGAATGATTTCGGTGAAGAAATTGCCCTATTGGTCGATGGTGTAACCAAATTGAGCCGTATTAATTTTAAGTCAAAAGAAGACGCTCAGGTGGAAAACCTGCGGCGTATGTTTATTGCCATGGCCAAAGATATTCGGGTAATTCTGATTAAATTAGCGGACAGATTGCATAATATGCGTACGTTGCAATTTCAAAGTGAGCGCAAACAAAAGGAAATCGCCCAGGAAACCATGGATATTTTTGCTCCGTTGGCACATCGACTGGGTGTTTTTAAGTTTAAGTGGGAATTGGAAGATCTTGCTTTTTCTTACCTCGATCCGGAAATGTACTATGAAATAGCCAAGCGCCTTAAGCAAAAGCGCAAGGAAAGGGAAGATTATGTTCATGCTATTATTGAACAGATTTATTCCGGCCTTGAACAGATTGGCATCCAGGCAGACATTGAAGGACGGCCTAAAAATATATATAGCATTTATAAGAAAATGATTAAACAGGGAAAAGATATTGATGAAATTTATGATAAAATTGCTATTCGGGTAGTAGTAAATGATATACGGGATTGTTATGGAGTCCTGGGCATTATTCATACTATGTGGAAACCTCTGCCCGGCAGGTTTAAAGATTATATTGCCACCCCGAAACCTAATTTATATCAGTCTTTACATACTACCTTAATTGGTGAAGGCGGGGAGCCTTTTGAAGTTCAGATACGAACTGAGGAAATGCATAGAACCGCAGAATATGGAATTGCAGCTCACTGGCGTTATAAAGAAGGTACAAATCCTCGTGAAAAGAAGTTTGATGAAAAGCTTTCCTGGTTAAGACAAATTCTGGAGTGGCAGCAGGAAGTAAAAGATACCAATGAATTTATGGAGTCTTTGAAAATAGACCTGTTTGACGATACAGTTTTCGTATTTACGCCTAAAGGGAAAGTAATAGAATTGCCCAAGGGTGCCTGCCCGGTTGATTTTGCTTATCGTGTCCATACAGAAGTTGGGCATAAGTGTACCGGCGCCAAGGTTAACGGTCGAATCGTACCACTTGATTTCCCCCTGGGTAATGGTGATATTGTTGAGATCCTAACTTCCAAGAATTCTCCCGGACCAAGTTTTGACTGGTTGAATTTTGTAAAAACTTCTTCAGCCAAGAGTCGTATAAAAAATTGGTTTAACCGTGAAAAGCGTCAGGAAAATATTATCCGGGGCCGCGATTTATTAGAGAAGGAGCTTAAAAAGAAACATTTTAATCCCAAAGAAATGCTTAAAGAAGATAAACTTCAGGAAGTTAGCAGGAAATTTGGCTATAATAGTGTTGATGACCTGTTTGCAGCCATTGGAGACGGCAATATCACTGTCAACGGGGTAATGAATAAACAAAAAGAATTATTCTTCCATGATGCTCATGTGGAGGATATGTTACCCCTCAATATCACTGATAAAGCATTGCCGCGCCGCGAAAAAGATACCGGTGCATTGCGTATAAAAGGGGTAGATGATGTAGCTATTCGTCTGTCCCGCTGTTGCAATCCGCTGCCTGGCGATCCGGTTTTGGGATATATTACCCGTGGACGGGGAGTATCAGTGCATCGCCGGGATTGTCCTAATTTACAAAGCTATTTGCAGCATGAAAAAGATCGGATTATCGAAGTTGAATGGGCAGATGACCGGGGGATATATACGGTAGAACTGGAACTTAAGGCAATGGATCGCTCTCGACTTACTACCGATGTGATGACAATTATTGCTGATATGAGAATCAATATTCACTCAGTTTTTTCACGAGCGACTAAAAATAATGAGGCCATAATGAACTTTAAACTGGAAATCAAAGATCTGGCCCAATTAAATGCTGTAATTCAGCGGATCCATAAAGTTAAGGATGTTCTGGAAGTTCGCCGGGTACTTCCGGGAGAAGTCAGGGGGGAGTAAAGTTCGCGCTGTAATACAAAAAACCAATAATAGTACGGTAAGCGTAAACGGAGAAATAATTGGCAGAATTAATACCGGACTGGTAGTTCTGTTGGGGATAAAACGGGGTGACTCGGAGGAAGATGCTCGTTATTTGTTAGATAAAATAATACATCTGCGCATATTTAATGATAGTCAGGATAAAATGAATCTTTCATTAATGGATGTTAAAGGAGAAATTTTACTAATCAGTCAGTTTACTCTTTACGGTGATGCTCGTAAAGGCAGACGCCCCAGTTTCACTGAGGCCGAAGTACCGGAACTGGCCGGACCCCTTTTTGATTACTGTATTAATTACCTGCATAATAAGGGGATCAAGGTTGAGACTGGTGTATTTGGAGGAGATATGCTGGTTGGTATTAATAATGACGGTCCCTGTACCATCCTGCTGGATACAGAGAAAATATTCTAAAGGAGGATAAAGTTGTGATTCTTAAGGGTTTAGAAATTAATACCATGGGAGTCAATTGTTATATTGTTGGCTGTGAAGAAACCAAAGAAGTAGCAGTTATTGATCCCGGAGGAAATGCCCGCGGTATAGTAAGTGTTTTAGAGGAAGATGGCCTAAAGGCAGTATATATTATCAATACCCATGGCCATATTGATCATATCGGCGGAAATCGTGGAGTCAAGGAAGCCACTGGAGCTAAAATTCTTATTCATGAAGCTGACGCCAAAATGCTGGTAAACGCCGTTTCAAACTTTTCTTTTTTGATGGGAAGTAAAGTAACCAGTCCTCCAGCTGATGAGTTTATTAAAGAGGGTGACCGGATTAAAATAGGCAATACGGTTGAACTGGAAGTCATACATACTCCAGGTCACAGTGCCGGAGGAGTATGTTTGAAAACCGGGGATATTATTTTTGTGGGAGACACCTTATTTCAGGGTTCCATTGGAAGAACGGATTTTCCAGGAGGTTCACACAAACAACTGATAGATAATATTAAACAAAAATTGCTTTGCTATGATGATGAAACGGTATGTTATCCTGGCCATGGACCGGCTACAACTATTGGTTTTGAGAGAAGGCATAATCCTTTTTTATAAAAGCTTTACAAATCATAGCCTGATATGTTATGATAAATTATCTTTATAAAAATAAATGCAGTGAAGAAGTAAAGTAGGTTCGTGAAGTTATTCAGAGAGGGGATGCCACCGGCTGCAAGCATCTCTATAAGGAAGCGGATTGAAGTTCACTTCGGAGCACCCGGCTGAAACCTTTTAAAGGAAAGTAGGTCGAGGCGGAAACTTCCACCGTTACCAGGAAGGGGATATCGGATAAACCTGTATCCTTTGACAAGCGGGCCAATATTATGGCAATTTGGGTGGTACCGCGGGAGTATAACACTTCTCGCCCCATACGGGTGAGAAGTTTTTTGTTTTACAGGAGTCCTGTATTCTTAATGAGTGGGCATTAGCCAATTTGGGTGGTACCGCGGGAAGTTTTCAAGACCTCTCGTCCCTTGATGGGATGTGAGGTTATTTTATTTTAAAGGAGGTTTTAATTATGAGTACCCTGACAGATAAACTGGCTAACCGTATGCTGGTCAAAAAAGGTGACAAGACTAATACCATAATCAAAGTTAAGGGATGTGCTATAGGTTCCGATCAACTGGCTATTGTAGCTGGCCCTTGTGCAGTTGAGAGTGAGGATTTATTCAAAGAAACCGCCTTCAAAGTGCGGGGAGCAGGCGCCTCCATGTTAAGAGGCGGAGCTTTCAAGCCGCGAACTTCACCATACAGTTTCCAGGGATTAGGGGAGAAAGGTTTGAAAATACTGACCAAAGTTGGCGAGGAAATGAATATGGCGGTTATTACTGAAGTAATGGATAGTGAAGATATATCCCTGGTCAGTGAGCATGCTGATATTATTCAAATCGGAGCCCGTAACATGCATAACTTCTCTTTACTACGAAAACTGGGAAGGTGTGAACGTCCGGTAATATTAAAGCGGGGTATGGCTGCCACCATTGAAGAATGGTTATTGGCTGCCGAATATATATTGGATGCTGGTAATGAACAGGTTATATTATGTGAACGAGGTGTAAGGACTTCCGAAACCTGGACCAGAAACACCCTGGATCTGGCAGCAGTAGCTCTGGTTAAAGAATTAAGCCACTTACCGGTTCTGGTTGACCCCAGTCATGGAACCGGCATTCGCAGCCTGGTGACACCGATGTCGAAAGCGGCCATTGCAGCTGGTGCCGATGGAATAATGGTGGAAGTGCACCCCCACCCGGAAAAAGCACTGTCTGATGGAGATCAATCGCTTACTCCCCGGGGCTTCAGCCAGTTAATGCGTGAGATTGAGCCAATAGCTTTATCAACTGGCAGGAGGATAAGATCTTGAGTTATGCAATATTAGGTCCAAGGGGTACATTCAGTGAAGCTGCCGCCAGATTATACTGGGGAGACCAGGTTGATTTAAAAGCAGTTGATACAATTGAACAATTATTCACTTTAATTGATCGGGATGAAGCAAAACGGGTCTTAATTCCATTGGAAAACAGTACGGCTGGATTAATTAACCTTACTATTGATGGTTTGGCAGCAGGGAAGTTTCATATTTGCGGAGAAATAAAAATTGCGGTTCAACAGCATTTAATGACTGCCCGCCATCTAAGTTTAAAAGACATTGAATTGGTAGTGTCCCAACCGGTAGCGTTATTACAATGTGATCAGTTTATTAAAAACAACCTGCCCGGGGTTAGAATTGAGATTACCGACAGTACCGCCCGGGCTGCCCAAATAGTAAAAAATGAAAGCCGTCGGGCTGCAGCTATTGGGCATCAGGAAGCATCCAGGCTTTACGGTTTGCATATCATTGCCAGTGATATTCAGATTGAAAATAATTACACCAGATTTATTGAGGTAGCTAAAGGAGAACCGACCAATTTACCAGGAGATAAATGTAGTATTATATTTACGCTTAAAGATCGTCCCGGTGCTTTATATAATGCTTTGGGAATATTTGCTGCCCGTAATCTTAACCTGAGTAAAATTGAATCTAAAATTGTACGGGATACTCCTGGGAATTATCGATTCTATGTAGAGGTAGATAATGCTGATCAGGTTAACGAATTACCATCTTTACTAAAGCAATTGTCAGAGCATTGTCTGGATATAATATGTCTGGGAACTTATGCGCGATATATGGAGGTTTAAATTGTTAATAGCCACTGATTTTAAACCGGAATCTATTTATGAATATGCACATGAATTAATCCGAATGGCGTTTCCTTTGGCAGAAATACAGGTTTATACAATTGAAGACCCGGATTTAAATATCAGCATTCATCACTTTTACGATAATAACTGTATAAAAATAACTGGCAGTATAACCGACACAAATAAGCTGGTAAAGATCTGTCGTTATCATAAATTAAGCCACGATCAGATTGAAAACCGCAAAAACATAAATCGTAATACGCGCCGGCTGGTTTTTGACCTGCTTAGTGCCTGGAATGGGAAAAAGCCGAGTACCTACGGTATTCTTACCGGGGTCAGGCCAGTAAAGTTGATCCATCAGTTTTATGATCGGGGGTTAAATAATCAGGAAATAATTAACCGATTGAGTCATGATTATAAAGTAAACTATGAAAAATCAGTTTTAATGTGTGAAGTAGCGAATAATAACAGAACTTTTTTATTATCAGGAGAAAAGGCGGCGAGATTGGTAAGTGTTTATATTGGTATTCCCTTTTGCCCCAGCCGCTGTTATTATTGCTCATTTCCCGGTGCAATTTTAAATGATTATAGCGTTCAGGTAAAACCATTTCTGACCTGTCTATGGCAGGAAATGATTGCGGTGGGGGAGTTGCTGAAAAGAAGAAATTTGTTGGTCCAGTCCATATATATTGGTGGTGGAACCCCTACCGTTCTGACTTTAGAAGATCAGCAAAAATTATTTGAAATTCTTTATGACTGGTATATATCTGAAGCAACAGTAGAGATTACTGTTGAGGCAGGCAGACCGGATACTTTATCAGTTGATGAGCTCAGGTTTTTTGCCGGGGCTGGAGTAAACCGGGTTTGCATTAATCCTCAAACCATGCAGGATAACACGCTGAAACTAATTGGCAGGAATCATGACCATCGGGATATAATTAATGCGGTTGAATGGGCCAGAGATGCAGGTATAAGGCAGATTAATATGGATATAATTATTGGACTTCCCGGTGAAGGCCCGGAACAATATCATGATACGGCTGCCAGAATCATTAAATTAAAACCTGAAAATCTTACTGTACATACACTGGCACTTAAAAGGGGTTCAGCGATGGCAATGACGGAAGGTAAGGATAATCTGGAGGACAAGATTGAAATTGTGGAGAATGGCATAAGGGAAATTTCCCAATACCTGATTGAGCATGGTTATTTACCCTATTATCTATACCGGCAAAAATATATGAAAGCGGCACTTGAAAATGTAGGTTACGCGTTACCGGGAAATTTTTGTCACTACAATATTAAAATGATGGAGGAACGCCAGACAATTATTGGATTAGGAGCAGGTGCTGCCTCCAAGTACGTAAATTACAGTAATTGGAGTCTTACTTCTTTTTATAATCCCAAAAACCCGGAAGTATATCAGCAGTCATTGACACGCATCATCGCCAACAAAGTTGACAACCTGGGGGTCGTACATTAGAATTATCCCAGAATTATATGGCTTGGAGGCCTTTTTATGCTCACAAAAGCACCCAGAGGTACATATGATATTCTTCCCGAAGAATCACGCCGATGGCAGTACCTGGAAAACATTATCAAGGAAGCGGCGGAATTGTATGGATATCGGGAAATCCGTACTCCCATATTTGAACATACGGAATTGTTTGAACGTGGGGTAGGCGACAGTACCGATATTGTAAGCAAGGAAATGTATACTTTTACTGACAAAGCAGACCGAAGTCTGACCCTTAGACCGGAGGGAACTGCCTGTTGTGTACGAGCCCTGATTGAACATAATCTTTATAATGGGGTTTTACCGGTTAAATGGTTTTATTTTGGCCCTATGTTTCGTTATGACCGGCCACAAAAAGGCAGATACCGGCAGTTTCATCAATTTGGGGTCGAGGCTTTTGGAAGCCGGAGTCCCTATCTGGATGCCGAGGTAATCATGCTGCTGGTGGAAATTCTTGCCCGGACAGGTTTGAAAGAATACGATTTGCACTTGAATTCAGTCGGTTGTCCGATTTGTCGGGAATCATACCGTCAGGAGCTTATAAAATATATTGTTCCCCATCAGGAAAGGCTTTGCAATGATTGTAAAGTACGTTATCAGAACAATCCTTTAAGGGTACTGGATTGCAAACAGCCGGAATGTCAGAAGTCAATTGAGGGACACCCAACCCTATTTGATTACTTATGCCCGGATTGTCATGAGCATTATGCGCAGGTAAAAAATTATCTGCAGGAAAACCAAATCAGTTTTCAACATGATGATAAATTGGTAAGGGGTTTGGATTATTATACCAATACAGCTTTTGAAGTACACATCCCCGGGATTGGAGCTCAGAGTGCCATTGGTGGTGGAGGACGCTATGATGGTCTGGTAGAAGCCTGTGGGGGCCCAAAACTACCAGGTATTGGTTTTGCCATGGGTATGGAGCGTATCCTGTTAGCCTTGGAACAGGCTGGTATCAATCCTAGTCTGGTACAGAATCAAATCGTTTTTGTAGTGGCAATGAATGAGCAATATCTATCTCCGGCAGTAAAATTAGTAAAACAACTCAGGGATGCAGGTATAAGTGCGGAAATGGACTATAACGCACGTAGTGCCCGTGCGCAGATGAAACACGCTGATAAGTTGAATGCGTCATTGGTGGTGTTATTAGGTGAGGATGAAATAGAAGGCGGGTTTGTTACCATACGTAATATGAGTAACAAAGAACAACATCAGGTTGGTTTAGCCCAGGCAGTCGAGTTTATTAATACATTATTGGCAAGTTGTTAGGAGGAAAAATGGTATGAAAAGGACGTATATGGCCACTGAACTCACTTTGGAGCAGGAGGGCCAACAGGTAGTATTAAATGGCTGGGTAGATACCAGGCGGGACCATGGTGGCTTGATATTTATTGATCTGAGGGATCGTTCCGGTCTGATTCAGGTAGTATTCAGTCCGGAAGTCAACCGGGAGGCTTTTCATCTGGCAGAACAGGTTAGAAGCGAGTATGTAATAGCAGTTTCCGGAATAGTAAGAAAAAGACCGGCAGCTACTGAGAATCCTAATTTGGCTACCGGTAAAATTGAAGTATATGTTGAGCAGATGGAAGTATTCAGTCCGGCCAAGACTCCTCCTTTTTATATTGAAGATGGTGTAGAAGTGGATGAAATTTTGCGCCTTAAATATCGTTATCTGGATTTACGTCGGCCAGAAATGAAAAACAACTTTATATTACGCCATCGTGTAGTTAAAACTATGCGTGATTATCTTGATTCCCAAGGATTTCTGGAAATAGAAACTCCAATGTTAACGAAAAGCTCACCCGAAGGGGCTAGAGATTATCTGGTTCCCAGCCGGGTTCATCCCGGGGAGTTTTTTGCTCTGCCTCAGTCACCGCAGATATTTAAACAAATTCTGATGGTAGCGGGAATGGAAAAATATTTTCAGGTAGTTCGCTGTTTTCGTGATGAAGATTTAAGAGCTGACCGTCAACCTGAGTTTACACAGTTGGATATGGAAATGTCTTTTATTGATGAAGAAGATGTTATCCAACTGGTAGAAGAGATGATGACTTTAATATTTGACCGGGGTATCGGTAAAAAAATTGCTACTCCTTTCAAGCGTTTAACCTATGATGAAGCCATGAGCAGATATGGTTCGGATAAACCCGATTTGCGTTTTGATTTGGATATCGTAGAACTTACTGATTTGGTCAGGGAAGTGGAATTTAAAGTGTTTTCTTCTGCAGTACAATCCGGTGGCGTCGTCCGGGGAATCAATGCTAAAGGTTGTGCCAGTTTTACGCGCAAGGAAATAGATGAGCTGACCAAATTGGCAACCGATAATGGTGCCCGGGGATTAGCCTGGATAATTGTAACCGAGGAAGAATTAAGATCACCAATTACAAAGTTCTTTACCAGTGATCAGATGAATGCCGTTTTACATACCATGGATGCCCAGCCGGGGGACTTATTATTATTCAGTGCTGATACTGTCAGTACCGTAGCCAGAGTTCTGGGTAATATTCGCTTGGAATTAGCCCGACGCATGAATTTAATTGATAATAATGAACTTTCTTTTGTATGGTTAACTGAGTTTCCCTTGCTGGAGTATGACGAAGAAGAAAAGCGCTATGTAGCGGTACATCATATGTTTACTTCACCCCGTCCGGAAGATATTCCTCTGCTGGACAGCAATCCCGATATGGTAAAAGCTCGTGCTTATGATTTGGTTTTGAATGGTACGGAGATTGGCGGGGGGAGCATAAGAATTCATCGTCGTGATTTGCAGGAAAAGATGTTTGCTCTGGTAGGTATGACTATGGAGGAAGCTAAAGAGAAATTTGGGTATATGCTGGAAGCTTTTGAATATGGAACTCCACCACATGGAGGTATTGCTTTTGGAATAGACCGGCTGATTATGATAATGGCAGGCAGAAATAGTATCCGTGATGTTATCGCTTTCCCGAAAACTCAAAGCGCTTCCTGTGCAATGACGGAAGCACCATCTCCGGTTAGTTCCAAACAACTTCGGGAACTTTCACTGCTGATAAGAGAAAAATAAAAGATTTTTGAGGGAAAACTGGGGTATTATGACAGACGGGATTTCTTGAATTACTACGATAATTGTGATATTATTCAAGCACAAGCAAAAAACAATTAAGTCAGGAAATCCCTGCTGTGTTCGTGAGAATAGCCGAATGTTTTTGCCAACACCAAAAACTAGGGAACCCGGACTCCGTGTGTGGACTGTATACCTGTTTAGCCAGGAAACAAAAGATACATGGGAGGGCACCCACCTGCTGAGTCAGGTTTAAACTACGGCACCACGGCTCGGTGGGGTTTTTTCATACTAACTTGGCCCCGGCTATAATCTTCCCGGAAACTACACTTTAACCCTCATAATTTATTCACCCGATAATATTTCATTTTGTTATCTTTAAGACTCAATCTTTTTTATCTGAGTATTTTGCAGGAGAATACAAGTTTTTGGATAATGTTACTAATGTTGAAAAGTACGAGTCTCAACAACCAGGTTTAGAGCAATTTATGTGAAATATTGGCATGATGTCGAAGAGTATAATTATTTTAATTTAATGCAGGAAAAACGTACTGGGAGGTAGAATAAATGAGCTACTGGGATAAGGAAAAAGAATGCATGTCTCGTTCTGATTTGGAGAAACTCCAGCTCAGAAGATTAAAAGAAACGGTTTTCAGGTTATATGCATTTGTACCTGCCTATCAACAAAAAATGGATGAAGCGGGTATCAAGCCAGATGACATAAAGTCCCTGGACGATTTAAAAAAACTGCCCTTTACCACCAAAAATGATTTGCGGGACAATTATCCATTTGGGTTATTTGCATTACCGATGAGTGAGGTGGTCAGGGTTCATTCTTCTTCCGGTACCACGGGTAAGCCTACCGTAGTTGGCTATTCCAAAAAAGACATTGACACTTGGGCTGAACTTATGGCCAGAGCTTTAACCAGTGCTGGTGCCAGCAGATTATCGGTGATTCAGAACGCTTACGGTTATGGACTGTTTACTGGTGGATTAGGGGTACATTATGGGGCAGAAAAGCTGGGTGCTTCTGTAATACCAACTTCAGGGGGTAACACCAAAAGGCAGATAATGTTAATGCAGGACTTTGGGACTACGGTATTAACCTGTACACCATCATATGCGTTGCTCATGTATGAGGTTATGGAGGAAATGGGGGTATCATCCTCTGATTTAAAACTAAAAGCAGGTATTTTTGGAGCAGAACCGTGGTCGGAGAATATGCGCCGGGAAATTGAAAAAAAGTTAGGCATAAATGCATTTGATATATATGGTCTTAGCGAGATTATTGGACCAGGGGTTGCCATAGAATGTTATTGTAGAAAAGGGTTGCATATAGCAGAAGATCATTTTATAGCTGAAATTATTGATCCCGAAACTGGTGAAGTATTACCGGAGGGTGCGTTTGGAGAATTGGTAATCACTACTATTACAAAAGAAGCTTTGCCAATTATCCGTTACCGTACCCGGGATCTTACTGTATTAAATAAGAATGTTTGTGAATGTGGAAGAACACATGTGCGCATGGAAAAGGTACTAGGTCGCTCAGATGATATGGTCATTATCAGGGGAGTCAATGTATTCCCGTCCATGGTGGAACATGTACTGCTTAACATTCCCGGCGTAGAGCCATATTATCTATTGGTAGTTGACCGTAAAGGTAATCTGGATCAATTAGAGGTTCAGGTGGAAGTATCTGAAAGTGTATTTAGTGATGAAATACGCAAATTGGAAGAACTGGGGGCAAAAATTACTAAAGAACTCGAGAGTGCATTGGGGGTTAGTGTCAAGGTTCGTCTGGTTGAACCTAAATCAATTGAGCGTAGTGAAGGCAAAGCCAAACGCGTTATTGATCGCAGGAACATATAAGGAGGAACAGAATGGCTAAACAGATTTCAGTTTTTTTAGAAAACAAAGCAGGTCGTTTATCAAGCGTTACCAGAGTTCTTGGCGAGGCAGGAATAAATATTAGGGCACTATCCATAGCAGATACCTCGGATTTTGGAATCTTAAGGATTATTGTTAATGATCCGGAACGGGCTTATAAAATTCTGAAAGAGGCAGGTTTTACTGTTAGTGAAACCGAAGTAATT
>JAAYBS010000150.1 GCA_012718855.1 Syntrophomonadaceae bacterium | reverse complement strand
CTCGAGTAGGATTCGAACCTACAACCCTCCGGTTAACAGCCGGATGCTCTACCGTTGAGCTATCGAGGAATGCCCCAACGAATAGTATTATATAATGCGTGAATCTGCTTTGTCAAGATTAGATTGCATGTGGATATACTTTATTCAATATAATCTTTGAGTTTTTTACTACGGGAAGGATGTCTTAATTTTCTCAATGCCTTAGCCTCTATCTGACGAATTCTCTCCCGAGTAACTCCAAATTCCTGACCAACTTCCTCCAGGGTACGTGGACGTCCGTCATCCAAGCCAAACCGAAGCCGCAGTACTTTTTCTTCCCGTTCGGTAAGTGTGTTTAAAATTCCATCCAAATGCTCACGCAATAGCACAAACGATGCTGATTCTTCCGGCGATTCTGCCTCTTCATCGGTAATAAAGTCTCCCAAATGGCTGTCGTCTTCTTCACCTATAGGAGTCTCCAGAGAAACTGGTTCCTGGGCTACTTTCATAATTTCTATTACCCGTTCAACAGGAATCTCCATTTCTTCTGCAACTTCCAGCGGAGTAGGTTCTCTTCCCAGGGTTTGCAAAAGATTTCGTTGAACGCGGGATAATTTATTGATAGTCTCTACCATATGTACTGGTATACGAATAGTACGAGCCTGATCAGCAATGGCACGTGTAATTGCCTGGCGAATCCACCAGGTAGCATAAGTACTGAACTTAAAGCCTTTACGATAATCAAATTTCTCTACGGCTTTCATGAGACCCAGATTGCCTTCCTGGATAAGATCTAAAAAAAGCATTCCTCGCCCCACATAACGTTTGGCAATGCTAACAACCAGACGCAGATTAGCTTCTACTAATTGGCGACGGGCCTCTTCATCTCCAGCTTCAATTTTTTCCGCCAGAATAATTTCTTCACTGGCTGACAACAGAGGTACACGTCCGATCTCTTTTAGATACATACGTACCGGATCATCTATTTCAATACCCTCAGGAACCGTGGTCTCTTCGGTTTCTATGTTTTCCGGTTCAACATCTTCTTCAGCTTCTTCATTATAAGCAATAATACTGATACCCAGAGTCTGTAGATGATCGAAGATATCTTCTATTTGTTCCGGTTCCAAATCCAGAGCCTGTAAATCCTCGATGATTTCCTCGTAAGTCAGATTCTTTTTCTTTTTTCCTTTTTCAGCAATTGCGCCAATTGAATCAGCTAATTTCCCGTCAAGTTTCATTGTATCACCCCTTTCCGGGTACGGTTTATATAAGTTTCTAAATCCAGGATAAATGTCAGCAAACTGTTAAAATCTCCGTGCTCATGCAACCAGTTGAGTCGCTCCATAACCTTGTTATAACGTTGCTCAGCTCTTTTCATCTGAACCCGGCGAATAAAATTCCGAATTTCTATTGAATTAAGAAGAGCATCTTCATCATCTAGCAAAAACAGTACTCGCGTTAATATCTGTCCTGTATCCTGGGAGCGAACCATCCTATTCAGAGCTTGTTCTCCTCCTTCGCCTGCATCCAAATAGCCAGCATAGCTTTTTATCAGCTCTTTATAATCCTGATTTTGAAAGAACTCCAAACCAATAGTTTTCCTGATTTGATCAAAGTTTTCCGGTTCTTTTAACATGGATACCAATATTTTCTCTTCCAAGCTATAATTACCGTATCCAATATTATCCCTAATTATTTCGCTTTTATGCTTATTTATCCCTTCTTTATAACTGTTTCTTTCATTTTTCAGTTCCTGACGAATAATATATTCCCCTACATTCAGTTTTTGAGCCAGTAAACGAGTGTAATAATCTTTTTCAATTTCCCCAGGCAACTCAACAATATCTGCCTTAACTGCTTGGATTATTCGACTACGCGTTTCAAGATTGAGCTCTTTTTCCGTGTCGATATAACGATTAATTTTGAATTCTATATGATCAGATTTACTATTCTGTATATAGCGTAAAAATTCCTCTTTTCCATACAAATCCAAATATTCATCTGGATCCTTACCGCCAGGAAGCGAAACTACCCATACTTTTAGCCCTTCAGCACGTATTATTTGTATAGCTCTTAACGCTTCACGCTGGCCTGCTTCATCACCATCAAATAATAGGATCACTTCCTCGGTATAGCGCTTCATTAATCTGGCCTGTTCAACTGTCAGAGCAGTTCCCAATGAAGCTACGCTATTATGAATACCGGCCTGATATAGTTTAATACAATCCATATATCCTTCTACCAGTAATAATTGATTCTGTTGCCTTATGGAGTCCTTTGCCTGATAAAGACCAAAAAGATTTTTGCGTTTGGAGAAAAGTTCAGTTTCTGGTGTATTTAAATATTTCGGCAAACTATTATCCAATACTCTTCCGCCAAAGCCGACAATATCTCCCTGAACATTATGAATGGGGAATATTACACGATCACGAAACAAATCGTAGTATCTCTCATGCTGTTCACTACGCTTAATCAGGCCTGAAAATTTCACTGCTTGCTGTGGACAGGCTTTACGCAGTAAAAATTCCTCCAGACTGTTCCATGCCGGGAGGGCATAGCCGATGTGAAAATGTTGAATAGTTTCCACGGCTATTCCCCGTTTAAGCAAATAATTCAGTGCTTTTTCGCCATCAGGTGAATTCAACGCTTGCATAAAATATTGACTGGCCGTTTGATTTACTTCAGTAACCTGTTTCAGTTTATCTTTCTGGCGACGGGATTCTGGAGATAATGGTTTAATCTCTACCCCGGAACGGGTTGCCAATAATGCAACTGCTTCCTTAAAATCAAGGTTGTCTCGACGCATAACAAAAGTAAACAAATCACCACCAGCATGACAGCCAAAACAATAAAACATATTCTTTTCAGGTGTAACACAAAATGAACCAGTCTTTTCCTCATGAAAAGGACAGATCCCCCAGTAACGGTTTCCTTTTCTGGTCAGGTGCACGGTCTCGCCAACTACATCTAAAATACCGATTCGAGATTCTATTTCTCTTAATACCTGATCATCATAAAACCTGTTCACCTAAATTCACCTGCAACTTTCATAATTAAAACCAGTATTTAATCCCCGCCAGGTTAATTAAATAACCGGGCCTTCAGAAAATATTTGAAAATCATACACCGGAACTAACGATTGAGGAATATATATATTACTGAACTGTTCAATGCAATATTCATCACTCATACCAGATATATAATCTGCTACTGCAACCGGCATTCCCTCTTCATCAGCTATCTGTCGGTATAATTGGCTCATCTTGTCCGGATGATGTGTATAGTATTTAAATAAATGTTCAATGACGAATGTGGCCCGACTTCTTTCTGCCTGACACACTTTTCCCTGATAAATATTTAGAAACATAAATTCACGTAACCCTCGTAAAGCATTTTCCACTTCAGGTGAGGGCTTGACTTTAATTAATTCCGCTTGATTATTTATCTGCTGTCGAGTGTAATTTATAGTATCTATTACCAGAGTAGCTATTCTTTTGCTATGAGTATCCCCTAATATATTCAGATATTCCCGTGGAATCTGCTCCAGACTTAATAACCCGGCACGGATGGAGTCATCAATATCATGTTGCACATAAGCAATTTTATCACTGAGACGAATAACTTGCCCTTCCAGGGTAGCCGCCTTGGAGTCTCCGTAACTGTAACCACTATGGTTTTTTACTCCATCAAGAGTTTCCCGGGTAAGATTCAGACCATTTCTTCCTTTATGCTGCTCCACCCTGGTCAATACCCTGATACTGTTTTCAGTATGTCGAAAACCGCCTGGCAAAAGTTGGTTTAATATTTGTTCACCGGCATGAGCAAAAGGCGTATGTCCAACATCATGGGCCAACGCCATGGCTTCTATTAAATCCAAATTAAGGTTTAGACCGGCTCCAATAGTTTTGGCAATCTGATTAACCTCTAGAGTGTGAGTAAGACGGCTGCGATAATGATCACCGCGTGGAGCTATAAATACCTGGGTTTTATGTTTCAGACGGCGAAAAGATTTGGAGTGTACAACCCGGTCCCGATCCAGCATAAAAACAGTACGAATCGGGTCCGGTTCTTCGTAATGTTCCCGCCCGGCAGTCTGGCTGGACAACATGGCCCAGGGGCTTAAATAATCTTTTTCCCTTTTTTCTATCTCGAGTCTTATCTGCATTTTGTTCACCTCCAACCGGTTGAAAAAACCCTTTAACCGCACAGGTCAAAGGATTATTAATTCAACTTCATTAGAGCTATAATTAAATTCACCTTACACATATTAATTACTACAAAAACATAATATATCCTTTAAAAATTTTTACCCCTATTGTGTTAATACATATAAAAAAAGTCAGGTTCATTTTTCTTAAGCATTATAAACCTGACTTATTTTATATTTTAATAAACTTATAACATCACTAATTTTTCAGTTTTGCTTGGGCAGCGGCCAAACGGGCAATAGGTATTCTGTAAGGAGAACAGCTTACATAATTTAAGCCTGCCAGGTGGCAAAATTCAATGGAACTGCTTTCGCCGCCGTGCTCGCCACATATGCCAATCAGTAAATCTGGTTTTTCAGAACGGGCTTTGGCAATGCCTAACTTCATTAATTCACCTACCCCTGTACGGTCCAGAACTGCAAACGGATTATCCTTCAATATTCTTTTCTCCAGATATATAGGTATAAATTTACCTTCAGCATCATCACGACTAAAACCTAAAGTAGTTTGGGTTAAATCATTAGTGCCAAATGAGAAGAATTCAGCTTCAGTTGCAATCTGGTCAGCTGTCATGCAAGCCCTGGGCAATTCAATCATTGTACCTACTGCAAACTCCAACTCGACTCCTCTGCTGGCCTTAATTTCATTATAAACATCCATTATTTCATCTTTAAGCATTTTCAGCTCACTAACATCCATTACCAGCGGAATTTCAATTTCAGCAAAAGGCTGAATCCCTTCCTGAGTCAATTGTATCATGGCTTCAAATATAGCCCGAACCTGCATACGATATATTTCAGGATAGGTTATACCCAATCTGCAGCCGCGATGTCCCAACATGGGATTATTTTCTGAAAGTGCCTGAATTTTTTTCAACAACTCTTCTTTTTTCCAGATTAGTTGGTTATCGGCCTTGTTATGCTTTAATTCGGCAATTTCCAATAAAAGCAGCTCGCGTGAAGGCAAAAATTCATGTAAAGGCGGATCAAGCAGCCGAATCGTGACCGGAAAAGGTGACATGGCCTTTAAAATACCATAAAAATCATCTCTTTGGAAAGGCAATAGCTTTATTAAAGCTTCCTCCCTCTCCTTTAGACTTTCAGCCAGTATCATTTGCTGTACGAATGGTAACCTTTCTATAGCCATAAACATATGCTCAGTTCGGCACAGACCAATACCTTCAGCACCGAACTCTCTGGCTTTGGCAGCATCCTCAGGAGTATCTGCATTAGCTCGTACTGCCAGGGTTTTAGTTTCATTGGCCCATTGGAGCAGCGTCTCAAATTCATCTGATAAAGTTGGTTCAATCATGGGAACTTCCCCAATCATTACGTTACCGGTCGCCCCATCAATAGAAATAATATCGCCGGCTTTAATTGTATGACCATTAACTGTAAACAGGTTATTTTCCATATCGATTTTAATGGTTTCACAGCCGCAGACGCATGGTTTACCCATACCCCGTGCGACTACCGCCGCATGGGAAGTCATTCCTCCCCGAGCAGTCAGTACTCCTTGAGCATGTATAATGCCATGGATGTCATCCGGCGCCGTCTCATTTCTAACCAAAACCACCTTTTCTCCGGCTTCGCCCATTTTTTCTGCCAGGTCAGCAGAGAAAAGCACTTTACCGGAAGCAGCACCTGGTGAAGCCGGTAAGCCTTTGGCAATGGGATTTAGTTGGACACTGGTATCAATTTGTCTATGTAACAGCTGATTAATTTGTTCAGCATCTACTCTCAGCAAAGCTTCTTCACGACTTATAATTCCTTCATTCACCATATCAACGGCAATCTTTACTGCTGCCCGGGCAGTTCTCTTGCCATTACGGGTTTGCAGCATATATAAAGTGCCTTTTTCTACGGTAAACTCAATATCCTGCATATCACGATAATGTATCTCTAGCTTGGCACAGGTGTCAATAAATTGCTGATATACCCCCGCTAATTCTTCATTTAATTTAGAAATCGGCATCGGGGTACGAATACCGGCAACTACATCTTCTCCCTGGGCATTAACCAGAAATTCTCCATATAACTCTCTGTCACCGGTAGAAGGATTACGGGTAAAAGCCACTCCGGTTCCGGAATCTTCACCCATGTTGCCAAAGGCCATGCACTGAATATTAACCGCTGTTCCCAGATGGTCATCAATTTTGTTAAGGCGGCGATATACTATAGCCCGCTGGTTATTCCAGGAATCAAAAACGGCTTTGATTGCTAAAACCAACTGTTCTTTAACATCCTGGGGAAAATCAAATTCCTTGTATTCCTTAACTACTGCTTTATACTCTTCAATAATTGCTAATAATTCTTCTGCCGGAATCTCATAATCAAAAATGACACTTAGTTTACGTTTATATCTTTCAACAATATCATCAAACAAAGTATGATCCATTTCCAGAACTACATTACTGAACATTTGAATAAAACGGCGGTAACAATCATATGCAAAACGTTCATTTCCGGTCAGATGAGCCAACCCTTTTACTGACTCATCGTTTAACCCCAGATTTAAAATTGTATCCATCATTCCCGGCATTGAAACAGCAGAACCTGAACGGACCGACACCAGTAAGGGATTTTTTTCATCGCCAAATTTTTTGTCGGTTCGCTTCTCCAAATTATTTAAAGCAGCAAAAACCTGCTCCAGCATATCGGCAGGAAAATCGCCATTATTATCCAGATAAGCATTACATGCTTCAGTAGTTATGGTAAACCCCGGAGGAACCGGTAGACCAATCAAAGTCATCTCTGCCAGATTAGCACCTTTGCCACCCAGCAGCATACGCATATTAGAATTACCTTCTTCAAATAAGTAGACATACTTTTCGCTAGACATTACTTATCCTCCTATAATATATTTCCAGTATTTTGCTGGCAGTTTCTTCTACAGCTTTATTCGTAACATCTATCACCGGACAACCAAGCTTTTTCATGATTTCGTCCCCGTATTCCAGCTCTTCTATAATCCGATCATAGTTAGCATAAGTAGCCTGTCCTTTTAAGCCCAGGGTTTTTAAACGTTCAGCCCGAATCTGATTTAGTTGTTCAGGCCAGATAGTTAATCCAATTACCTTACCCCGTTCTGCCTTGAATAACTCTTCCGGAGGCATGACTTCGGGGACCAACGGTACATTGGCAACTTTGATACGTTTATGAGCCAAATACATGGATAAAGGTGTTTTTGAGGTACGAGATACTCCTACCAGCACAATATCAGCCAGGTTTATTCCCCGTGGATCCTT